>NZ_CP143546.1:340000-640000 GCF_046237645.1 Rossellomorea sedimentorum | reverse complement strand
CCCCGCACGCGCGGTACTTCATTTCATCTAAACCACTTAAATGAGGACATGCGCTCCGCACGCACGGCACCTCATTTTTTGGAAACAACTGAAATGGTTAAATTTGCTGAAAACTGGCTAAAATTAGTTCAAATGGACTTTCTTTTCAAACGGACATACAGCCGATATCTGCTCAGAGCATTTACTGATACTAAAGGCATGAATCACCATTAGATATTCTGCTGTATATTTGTTATAATAAAGCGTTGTTACAATTATTAAGGGGGAACTTTTTTTGGCAATCGAAATAGGCAGCAAGGTTAAAGGTAAAGTAACTGGTATCACTAATTTCGGGGCATTCGTGGAATTACCCGAAGGCTCAACCGGTCTCGTGCATATCAGTGAGGTGGCGGACAGCTACGTTAAAGATGTTAATGACCATCTTAAAGTAGGCGATGAAGTTGAGGTTAAGGTAATTAGTGAGAATGCGGGCAAAATTGCCTTGTCAATCAAAAAAGCAGTGGATAAACCAGAAGGATCTTCTTTCACTAAACGTCCTCCCCGCCAAGGAAGAGACAGCAGACCGAATAAGGATTTCCGTTCTAAAGGAAACTTCAAGCCTAAGGAGTCTTTCGAGGATAAAATGGCTAAGTTCCTGAAATCCAGCGAAGAGAACCTGTCATCTTTGAAACGCAACACTGAAGGTAAGCGCGGCGGCCGAGGCGGAAGACGCGGTTAATCTTATAGATGTACCATGAAATGGACAAAGGCAAGCAACCAGGCTTGCCTTCTTTATTTCTTTATTCCTCAATCCATTGGTCATAACATTAATCCCAGAAAGGGTGAGAATATGGGAAAGTGTCTATTCAGCGTCGGTGAAGAAGTCAGCATTAAATCATCGGAGGAACCTGTAACAATCCTCAAATCCCAATACGTCAAAAACATGAAAAGATACTCTTACATCGTGAAAGAATATCCAGGTACATTTTTCTTTGAAGAAGAATTAAAGAAAAGATAGGACACCCTGACCACCATCAGGGTGTTTTTTTGCTCTTTTCTAAAACTTTGTTGCTATTTAAATATGAAGTTCAAGAAATAAAGCCATGATTTACAAAAATCATCCTGTTAAGCAAGAAAGAAAAGAGCTATCCCCCTATTCAGAGAGAAAATCCCTTGTACCCATAGGGAGAATCCAGCCTTTTGGATTTTTCCGAAAGCACCAAACTATACAAAAAAGCGTTTTTTTGAAGATGAAGAATACAAACAGAAAATTTTCCCGAGCAGGAATGTGCTAGAATGGATGAGTATGCAGTATTTATTTTACATATCACCTGAACTTTTCCAGACTCACAGCCGGGTGGTCCCTGTCAATATTCTAATAGGGGGTTATTTAATATGGATTCTAGAATACATACGCTTGCAGAAACCGTTGTTCAGTACTCGCTGAATGTCCAAAAGGGGCAAAAAGTTTTGATTGAAGCTTTGGATGTTCATGATTACGATTATATCGCCCCGTTTATGGATGCTGTTTTCAAAGCGGGAGGACAAGTGTTTGTCGAACAGACCGATTATCGGATCAATCGCAAAATGATGCTTTCCGGCACTAAAGAACAGTTTGAAACAGACGCAAAACTGAAATTGGCTCAAATGAAAGAAATGGATTCCATAATCCTCATCCTAGGCGAAAATAATATTTCGGAGTTTGCCGATATCCCCTCTGATAAAAAGAACACTTACCGCCAGACCTATAAGCCGGTCAGTGATGAACAGCTGAAAAAGAAATGGGTACTGTTCAATGTACCGACCAAAGCTTACGCACAATTGGCTGAAATGAGTACGGAAGCTTATGCAGACTTTCTTTATGAGACGTGCACAATGGATTACAGTAAAATGTCCAAATCCATGGATGCACTCGTTGCTCTTATGAATAGAACAGAAAAAGTCCGGATCCTCGCGCAAGGCACCGACCTTCACTTTTCCATCAAAGACATGCCAGCAATAAAATGCGACGGCAAACTGAACCTACCGGACGGTGAAGTTTTTACAGCTCCTGTCAAGGATTCGGTAAATGGCCGTATCACCTTCAACACTAAATCGATCTATGCCGGCCAAACATTTAACAATATCCAACTCACCTTTGAAAATGGAAAAGTCACCGACTGCCAGAGTGACAACAATCAAAAGCTGAACGACCTGCTCGATTCAGACGAAGGAGCACGTTACATAGGCGAATTTGCTTTGGGAGTCAATCCTTATATCAACAACATCATGAACGATATAGGGTTTGATGAAAAAATCAACGGAAGCCTTCACCTCGCTTTGGGTGAGGCCTATGAAGTTGCGGATAATGGAAACAAATCCTCCATCCATTGGGACATTGTTTTAATGATGAAGCCGGAATTTGGCGGAGGGGAAATCTACTTTGATGACGTCCTGATCAGTAAAGACGGGAAGTTTGTTGAGGAATCGTTGATTGGATTGAACCCGGAAAATTTGATGGGATAGGGATGGCTGGTTTTCAGCCATTCCTTTTTAATTTTAGAAGCTTTCAATAGGTATTTTTTACCCTTTTCTATTTTAGCGTCCTTTACAACCTCTCTATCGGCCTTTAATTTACCTTTTCATTTCATCGTCCTTTAGAACCTGCAAGCTAGATCCCCTCTTCACCTTTTAGGTGCTCCCCAAGAACCTGGTGAACCTCACAGCAGGCAATACCAGAGATTTTATGTTATTTTTAAACAGTAGCAGGAACAATTGGAAACAGATTAGGCTTTTTGAAATATACTACATAAGAAGAGGAGTGTATGCTGATGAAGATTTTAGCTTTGCTGGGGAGTACAAGGAAGAACGGCAACTCGGAGTATCTGGCAAACAAAATTCTTGAGGGAACTGACCATACAATCGTCACTTTAGCAGATAAACATATTGAGCCGATTACGGATATGAGACATACAGAAGAAGGGTTTTCACCGGTAAATGATGACTATGAGAATATCCTCCGACTCATATTAGAGCATGATGTCCTGTTGTTTGCCACTCCCCTTTACTGGTATGGCATGAGCGGTCCGATGAAGAATTTCTTTGATCGCTGGTCCCAGTATTTGCGTGACGAACGCTTCAACCTGAAGGAAGAGCTGACGAAGAAAAAAGCCTATGTCGTCATTACAGGAGGAAGCAGCGCGAACATCAAAGGGCTTCCGCTTGTGCAGCAATTCAATTATATTTTTGAATTTGTCAACATGGAATTTACGGACTACATGATCGGTGCGGGTGTGAGACCGGGAGACATATTGAATGACCTCCCTTCCCTGAAAAAAGCGGAACGGTGGAACAAACAGTTTAGAGACGCAGATCCTTTATAGGATGGCGTCTCTTTTTTTGCGGTTACCTCTGACATTGCCTCAGTACTATAAAAGGCGCAAATCCAGCATTGAATCTGCGCCTCCCTTTGTTATCAACCGCCAAACCAGCTCTGTGCTTTGGCTCTTTCTTCTTCTTGAATAACGTTCTCACTTTCATCAAACCTCTTTTTTGGACGAAGTAAATTAGCAATGAACGAGAACACTAATATCAACCCAAAAATCCACCACAACATTGATAGTCCTCCTTTTTCATGTGACCTCATCACAGCAGAACTTCAGCTACAACTGGTGTCTTATTTTTTATTTTACCATAAAATAGGTGTTTTATCTGTATTAAAAAATTCACATAACAATGTAGCTTGATCTCGATGCTTCCATGGGGCGGGAATCAGGTATGTGGTTTCAAATGAGGATGGTCCCAGGCCGATTCGCAATCCATAGAATTTTCCTTCTCATGCATATTTTTTTCTTGTCTGCAAAATCTATCCTTGAAATCTAATTTGGATGTGGAGGGAATTTTACATGAAAAGACTCAAAATAATGTTCACTGTTGTGACAGGGCTGGCTTTGCTGGCAGGATGCGGGATGGCGAATGGCGGCAACGGAGCTGACAATAATAACCTTCAGCCTCAAAACGTCGGTTACAATAATAATGGTAATAACGACCTTAATGGTAACGGAAACAACGGAGAGAATGGGATGTTCGGAGATAATGAAAATAATGGCCTGTTTGACGGAAATGACAATGACGGGCAGCAAAGAATGGAAGTTGCTGATCGTGCAGCCGAAAAGGTAAAGGAAATGAAAGAAGTCCAGCGGGCAAATGTCATCGTAACAGAGAACAATGCTTTCGTTGCAGTAATGCTGGAGGATAATGCAGAAGGCGAAGTAACAAGACAAATCGAAGAAAAGATTTCCAATATGGTAAAAGATACGGATTCGGATATCGAAAACGTCTATGTATCCTCTAACCCTGATTTTGTTGACAGGATGAATAACTACGGAAACGACCTTCAAAACGGAGATCCTGTTGAAGGGTTGTTTGAAGAATTCAGCGAGATGACAAGAAGAGTATTTCCGAACGCTCGTTAATAACTTGTAAAAACCCGCATGAAACTGATGTCATGCGGGTTTTACTTTTGAGAAGATTCTTAAGGGACTATTTCGGTGTCGGGGCTTTTCATAAAAAAATATCACGGATTTAACGTCTCAAACGTATCTCCGCCTTTAATCGTTCCACTTTGGAACCCTTTGTAGAACCAGCTTTTCCGTTGCTCTGAGGTTCCATGGGTGAAGGTTTCCGGGACGGCATACCCTCTTGCCCGTTCTTGAATGGTATCGTCTCCTACCGCACTTGCCGCCGTCAAGGCTTCTTCAAGATCCCCTTCTTCCAGCAAGTTCATCCCTTGAGCATGATGCGCCCACACACCTGCATAATAATCAGCCTGCAGCTCAAACCGAACAAGATATTTATTGAATTCTGTCTCACTCAGTTGATTTCGGAGAGGCATGATTTCGTCGCTGGTGCCAAGCAATGTCTGCACATGATGTCCGACCTCATGGGCAATCACATAAGCCATGGCGAAGTCGCCCGGTGCCTGGAATTTTTGCTGAAGTTCATTATAAAAGCTCAGGTCTATATAGAGTTTCTGATCGCCGGGACAGTAAAATGGCCCTACAGCAGAGCTGGAGGTTCCACATGCTGACTGGACACTGTCCGTATACAGGACAAGGGTGGGTTCTTTATACGTCATCCCCTGCTCTTCAAAAATGTCAGTCCACACTTCCTCTGTATCTGCCAATACGACTGAAACAAAATCAGCGAGCTCTTCTTCCTGTTCCGTTCCCTGGTAAGACTGGCTTGTTTGCGTGCTTGTCCCTCCGAAGTTGTTTAACAGTGCACTTGGATCGCCCCCAAGCAGAGTGAACAGGAGAATCAGGACAATCCCGCCAATTCCTCCCCCTGCAGCAATGGATTTACCTCGCATCCCGCGGCGGTCCTCAACATTGGAACTCGCTCGTCTTCCTTTCCATTTCATATCTTTGTCCTCCCTGTTGTTGGTAAATATAGTTTCTGTATACCCAGGATTTTATAGATTATTTATTTCCGTAATAATAAAGGAAAACCCGGCAATACTTTTCCACCCCCTACAACTTTAGTAGTACTCACGATAAGACTTACAGGTAATATTAGTAAGCATTTCTAAGTAAATTGTTTGTCAGCTATAGCTTCTTCCTCCCATGCAATGTAATCTATAAATGTTATGTTGCAGAATTTTCTGTCATTTTTTGAACGAATAAGGAGGATGTTCATGCGCTCGAAAAAACAATGGTTTTCAATTTTAGGAACGGCCGTATTAGCCGGTTCCCTCTTTTCCCCTTTAAATGCAGGGGCCACCAAAGCCCCGGGACCGATTGAATCTGCAAACTTCCTTGATCATCATACAGCTGAGAAACTATATGATGTTAGAAATGTCATAAATAAAATAATGCCAACCCAACAGCAATTGAAGGCTGCCGACCAGCTTATCAGCAGCTCAGGTGCAGGTGTTAAAGTTCAATGGAACTCAACGTTCGGAACTCCTTCCATGATTGTAAAAGATGGAGGGTATTTATCCGGCCCTTCTAACATGAATGCAGAAGCCACTGCCAGAGACTGGCTAAAAGTCAATTCCGCTTTATTTGGCTTAACCGAGGCAGAGGTAGATACACTACAAGTCATCCGCAATTATAAAATGCCCGGAACAGGTTTACAGCCTGTTACATTTCAACAGACGTTCGATGGCCTGGAATCCGTTTATGGCGGCCGTGTAATCGTCGCGGTAAATAAAGACGGCAAGATTCTCTCTGTAACCGGCAACCTAAGCCCCTCAAAGAAACTTGCAGAATCTTTCACCCTGTCTGAAAGTGACGCTCTTCAAAAAGTCCTGCAGCTTGAAGCACCTTCGATCAATCTAGTACCGAAATTACTGGGAACAAAAAATGGCTGGCAGGAATTTGACGGTGGTGATGTGCTTCCAACTGTGCAGCGCGTAAAAAAAGCAGCCTTCATACGTAATGATGAAGTCCGTCCTGCTTACAGAGTGCTATTTATTGAGGAATTGGATGAGGGATATGAAGTCGTTATCGATGGAGTGACAGGAGAAAAGCTCTATCAGCGCTCACTCGTGAATCATATCATCGATTCTTCAGGAGAGATATTTGAAAACTTCCCAGGTGCTCCTGCGGGTGGGAAGCAGGTAGTGAAATCTTTTAAAGGAGATCCTGCCGCCTCCCCTCTTGGATGGGTATCACCAACAACTAAAACAGGTGTGACGACACTTGGAAATAACGCTAATACTTATGCAAACTGGAGTAACTTCCTGGCTCCGGCAGACCAAGTTGTACGGCCGGTCAATGCTTTCGGCCAGTTCTATTACCCGTTCCTGAACTCATGGCAGAAATCACAAGGAGCTACAACACCACCTTCCTATGCTGATGATGTCAACAGTGCGGCAACGAACTTATTCTATCACCACAATTTATTTCATGATTATTTCTACAACCTTGGCTGGGTGGAAAGAGCCGGAAATCTCCAGACTTCCAACTTCGGCAAAGGAGGCGCTGAAGGCGATGCCATCCTTGGATTGGTTCAAGCTGGTGCCTTATCCGGCGGTGCTCCGACCTATACCGGACGTGATAATGCCTACATGCTGACATTGCCGGACGGCATCCCTGCATGGAGCGGCATGTTCCTTTGGGAGCCGATACAAGGAGCTTTCCACGGTGAATATGCAGACGGCGATTATGATGCCGGTATTATTTATCATGAATATTCCCACGCCCTGTCCAACCGATTGGTCGCCGGCGGGGAATCACTTGGCAGCCACCAGGCAGGTTCAATGGGAGAAGCCTGGGGAGACTGGTATGCCATGCACTATTTAATCAAGAAAGGGCTTCAAGATAAGCCGGTTGTTGGAGAATATGTCACAGGAAACAAGGATAGAGGAATCCGCAGCTGGGCCCTCGATGATTCTCCTCTGAATTATGGAGATATCGGATTTGACATTGTGGGACCTGAAGTACATTCTGACGGTGAAATCTGGGCAGCTATTCTTTGGGATGTCCGCCAGACCCTTATCAATGAAATTGGCAAAGAAAAAGGCGAAGAAGTCATCGAGCAGCTTGTCATGGATGCTATGCCGATTTCCGCACCGAACCCTTCCATGACAGAAATGAGGACTGCTATGATTACAGCCGACTTTGAGCGGTATGGCGGTCAGCATTCCGACACGTTATGGGCTGCGTTTGCGAGTCGCGGATTGGGGATTGATGCCTACTCTGACGGCGGAAATGACACCGATCCAACTCCGGCCTTCAATCACCCTGACAGCAGTAAAAATGGACTGCTTGCCGGAAAGATCATTAATTCGGCTACCAAGCAGCCAATTGAAGGTGCCAGAATCATCATCGGGGAATATGAAGCCAGAACGAGCGCCGCGGTGACTACCAGTGAAAAAGGCGGCTTCGGACTTCCTATGATTTCCGGCACTTATGACATCACCATTCAGGCCCAAGGGTATGGTTCACGTACTTTCGAGAACGTACAGGTTGAATCCGGGAAAAACAAACCTCTAAACTTCGTGCTGGAGCCAAATGCTGCGTCTATGTTCAATGGTGCCTCTGTTGTAAATGTATCCAGTGAATCAGACAGCAATCCTGTAAAAATGGCCATTGATGATACAGAAGCAAGCGTATTTGCAACCGCAGCTGAGGAAGACGGTTTTACAGGAGCTGAGTTCACAGTTGATTTAGCCGGCGATAAACCAGTAAAAGTTTCTCATATCCAAGTTAGTGCGTTCAAAGATATCTCGAAAGGAAGGTTTGCCACCTTGAAGGACTTTGAAATTCAGACTTCATTGGATGGCAGCAACTGGACGACAGTGGCGGAAGATCAGTTCGTCACACCGAAACCTCGTCCTGCCGCGCCAGACTTACATTATAAACAGCTCGAATTGACGGAGCCGGTAAAAGCCAACTTTGTAAAATTGGTGGCCAAATCTGCTCAGGACGAGAGTGCCGGATACATTCAAGTGGCAGAATTACAAGTGTTCAGTGAGAAATCCAAAATTGAACCTGGCATCCTGGAAGCAGAAGAACCATTTATTTTTGAAGGCAGTGTACTGGCTGGAAATGCAGCCACGGGTGTCGGCAGCCTTGCCGGGGTTTCTGCGGCTACGGCTGTCACAGAAAATGAATTTATAGTCACTCAGAATCCGAACCCGGTATCCCAAGGAGCGGATGGCTACGTCGTCACTCTTCCTGAAGGATACGGCGATGGAATCCACACCTTCAATCTGACAGGACCAGCAGAAACAAATGACTATGACTACGACGTCTATTTCTATAACAAAAATTTTGAAATCATTGGTTCTGTTGCCACATCAGGTGCAGATGAAACCGGCATTGTCCCAGGCGGCACACGGTATGTATATGTCGGCTTATACACCGGTGCAAACGTACCATTTACATTAACCGTAGAACGACCATATTAAGAAGGCACTTCCCGATCATACCCTTGTGTAGGTGATGGTCGGGAAGTTTTTATTTTAAAAGGCTCTTTTCGTAAACTTTGTTGCTATTTAATACAAAGTTTAAAAAATATCTACTTAATTAAACAGAAATAGCCTGATAAACAAGGAAGAAAAGAGCTAATTCACCTTGTTCAGAGAGAAAAGCCCTTGTCTCCAAGGGAAAAATCCGGCTCTTTGGATTTTTCCGAGAGCAACAATATATACGAAAACAGCATTTCTGAAAGAATATTCTGCTAATATAAAGGAAAATATCTTCCATCCATAGTATACTGAAAAGAAGTTTGCTATCTATGTATTGGAAGGAATGACTATCTTGGAAAATCCTCAACTCGAAAAATATAAGAATGAATGGTTGATAGAGACCACCATCAATGAGTTAACTGATAAACTACATACCGGCGAAATCACTTCGCAGGAGCTCGTATTGATTTATTTAGACAGAATCGCAGATGTCGATCAATCCGGCCCTTCCATCAACTCTTTGATTGAAGTTAATCCGGATGCCCTGCATATCGCCGCATCCCTTGATTACGAAAGAAAAACCAAGGGCAGCCGGGGACCTCTTCACGGGATCCCTGTTGTGATCAAAGATAATATTGATACAGGTGATAACATGCATACATGTGCCGGATCACTAGCCCTGGCAGAATCTTATGCCAAAGAAGATGCCTTTCTTGTCAAAAAGCTTCGTGAAGCAGGAGCCATCATCCTGGGAAAAACAAATTTGACGGAGTGGGCCAATTTCATGGCAGAAAAGATGCCGACCGGCTATAGTTCACGAGGCGGCCAGGTCCTGAATCCGTACGGAGCTGACTTTATGGTCGGCGGTTCCAGCGCCGGTTCTGCAGCTGCCATCGCCGCCAACCTTGCAGTTGTTTCAGTCGGTACAGAAACATCCGGAAGCATCTTAAGTCCTGCAAGCCAAAACTCGCTTGTTGGCATCAAACCGACTGTCGGCTTGATCAGCCGCACGGGAGTCATCCCTATCTCCCATACCCAGGACACCGCAGGACCAATGGCCCGTACGGTGACAGATGCTGCTTTGTTACTCGGGGTACTGCAAGGGACGGATGAACGCGATGCCATTACTGCTTCTAATCCCCTTTTGGAAACCAACTATACGGATCATCTGTTGAGAAATGGGCTGCAAGGGAAAAGAATCGGAATTGCGCGCAGCACTTATTTTGACTACCTCGATGAATCTAAATTGGCGATTATGGATGCCGCTGTTGAACGACTCGCTGAATTAGGGGCAGAAGTGATTGATTCAGTTGAAATCCCTTCTACAGGGTCCGATTGGGATATCAATGTCCTGCTCTACGAGTTCAAGTCCGGTATCAACGCTTACTTGAAAACGGTTGATCCTTCAGTGGGCATCCGTCATCTCAGCGATATCATCCGCTTTAACACGGAAACTGGTGAACCTGCCTTGAAGTACGGTCAAAAAGTGCTGGAGGAGTCAGAAGAAACCAAAGGCCTGTTAGATCCGGTTTACCTGAAGAGTTTGGAAAAAGATCAATACCTCTCCAAAAAGAACGGAATTGACGCCGTCATGAAGGAGCATGGATTGGATGCAATTGTATTTCCAAATAACTTCGGGGCAATGATTCCTGCAAAAGCAGGTTACCCGTCCATAACCGTGCCAGCAGGATTTACACCAGAAGGCGAACCGGTTGGAATCACTTTTACCGGCGGAGCTTACAGCGAACCAACCCTGATCGAAATCGCTTATGGCTATGAGCAGGGGACGAAGCATCGTAAGCCGCCTGCAGAGTGACAAGCATGGCTCGGATTTGTAAAAAAAACACCTTGTGGATTGTAATATAAAGAGTGATGGACAACTACTTTGTCCATCACTCTTTATTTAGCACTATTTCATTGCTGAAAAGCTCACAGGTGTACATAAATCTTTACACCTCTGCCGCAGTGTTAGCACGGGCTATCTTTCTCTTATAAACTATGAATGATATAGAAATACTTATCTCAAATAATAAGATCAAAGGAATAACCACAATAATTGCTGATACTATATCTGGTGGGGTAATCATTGTTGATAAAACGACTAATACAAAGTAAACAAATTTTCTTAACTTTTTAATGCTATACGGATTTATTATACCTATACTTGTAAGAAACATAATGATTATGGGTAAATCAAAAGTAAAAGCAACTGGTACTGTCATGTTAATAAGAAACCGGAAGTATTTTTCAACTGTGAAAAAGGTTTGAAATGACCCTTCATTTAACGAGACCAAAAAGTTAAATGCCTGAGGAAAAATTAAATAATAACCAAACATCATGCCTGTAACAAATAAAATGAACAATAAAGGAATATATATCAGACTCTCTTTTCTTTCATTTGAGGTAAGCGCCGGGCTTATATATGCCCAAATATGATAACCCAATATTGGTAAGGTAAACGTAATGGCTGCCACTCCTGCCAGCATAAGGTAAATCCATGGAATATCCAGAGGTCCTAAAACGGATAACTTAAACTCTAAATTGTGTACAATCCAATTATATATGTCTTTTACAAACACAAATGAAATAAGAAAAAAGGCAATAAATATCCCTAAAACAATTATAATTCATCGTCTTAATTCTTCTAAATGATCTATGAGATACATATCCTTTTCTTTCATTGATACACTCCTTAATTACTAAAGGGAAAGGTCGCCCCATCCCTTTTAACAAAATCTATTATTTCTCCTTACTCTTTTCAGATTCATTATCAGTCATTATATCTGTAGTAGCTTTTTTAAATTCTTTCAATGTATTTCCAAATGCTTTTCCTATTTCAGGGAGCTTTGCTGGTCCAAAAATGACTAGTGCAATAATTAAGATTAAGATTAACCCTGGAACTCCTATATTATTAAACATATCTTCCACCTCCATTCACAGAAAAAAATCAAATAAATTAAGTTATCTAAACACGTAATCAGTTCCTGGTAATTGAGATAATACAATACCTTTACGGTCCAATGCAGTTACTCTGCCTTCGATCTCATAATTGACTGGAGAATGTTTAGATAAAAAGTTTTCTACTGCGTCGTAGTTCGTAACATTCAGTATTTTAATGTCAGTCACATTAGGAATACGACAAAAAATATGATCCGGGTCCCCTTCTTTTACACATGCAGAAATAGAGTAGTTCTGATTGAGATCCAGCCTTTTTTCGCCAATTTCGATACTTTCAACACGTTGTCCTTTTGTAGAATCAACGTGAATAGTTATTTTCATTCCAGAAAACCGTACTACCCAACCTCCGACTCGCTTTGTAATATCTTCTGAGAACACATTCTCTAATTCTTGCTCTAACCAATCCTTGATCTGTTTTCCAGTGACTTTCCCGGTTTTCAAACTATTATTAGAAGGGAGCATACTATATAAATGATCTATAGTTATCTCTCCAGGTTCAATAGGAGGACAAAACCTAAATCCATTCGAAATTCCTATATCAACACCCGTTTGTTCTCTTATTGCGTCAGTAATCATATTATCCATTGGCGTTTCCAATACACTGTAACGATATAAGTAACTTTCAGTTTTACCAATCACCCGATCAATTTCAGACTTATAAGGTTTTCTAACCCGGTGCACTGTTGTCTTTACATCCTGGTCTTCCTTGTATAAATCCTCTTCTATAACTTCTAATTTATAAGAATAATCTTTTATTTTCTTATCTTCTAAAACAAGGTCTAACCGACCAACAAATGATCCAAATGCTCCTGCTTCTACCACTGGTACTTTTTGATTTTCTGTAAAAATAGGTTCATAAGTCCTTTCATGAGTATCGCCTCCCAGGATAAAATCAACCCCTGCACATTCTTCCAATTTAGCGAGATTAACTTGTTGTGCTAACCCCAAGTGGGCCAACATAATGACTAAATCACATTTTAGTTCAAACTTTAACTTATTCACTAAAAGCGGGATTGTTTTTTCAGGTTGACTAAATCCTATACCCTCATGATAGGAAGGTGCTTGACGCTTTTTTGTCTTTGGATCGTTGTAGCCAATAAATCCAACACGCACACCACCCATTTGCTTAATATAATAAGGAGGGAATATTATGGATGATTTATCATCATAGTTTTCTCCCCAATGCATATTGGAACATAGTACCGGGAAGGTATAGCTCTCCATAAGATTCACCATGTTTTGGGGACCGTAAAATACTTCCCAGTTGCCAGGCAATGCAAGGTCGTATCCCACCTTATTCATGATAGGAACCAGTGCTTTCCCTTCACTTAATGTAGCTAGTGCAGAGCCTTGATAGCAATCACCGCAATCTACAGAAAATACACTTCCTGGATTCTCTTGTTTAACCTTTTTAAAATAGCTTGCGATTCTACTCATTCCACCAGCTTTTTTAAAAACCATTTGACCATCTTCCATGAAAAATTCAGGATGAGTCATTACTTGACCATGAATATCAGTCGTTTGCAAAAATGTTAATCGCTCCACTTTTTGGGACTTGGTTTCTAAATCTCTTACCCTATCAATACCTGAAGCCAATCCCGTTACAATTGGTGACAGACTGAAAGCTGTTCCCATTGCACCTATGTATTTCAATGCGTCTCTCCGACTAACTTTTAATCCTTTATGGTGAGGATTACCACACTTAAAACACAAAAGCATCACTTCCTTTTTTTAGTAATTAGGTATATTATACTATATAATTGGATTGATATTACAAAATATTTGAATTTTTAAAATGTTTTTCAGGATAGAGGGGTTGGAGAAAAGAGACAAGAAGTAAACCACTCCTCGTTAAGTAGAACGACAGGTTTTACTTCCTTTAGGGCGTGCCAGGGGCGCCTCGGAATTTGTAGAATAGTAAAACCCGCTATCCTGTGGATAACGGGTTTCTTGTTTAATGCTGATGAGCATGCAGCTTGGCAAAGAGGCCATTCTCCTGTGAAAGCAGTTCCGCATGGGTACCGTCTTCGGCGATCCCTTCTTCGGTAATGACCATGATTCGGTCCGCCTTTTTGATCGTTGCCAGTCGGTGAGCGATGATCAGCGTTGTTCTGTCTTTCGAAAGATCATTCAACGCTTCCTGGATGATCGCTTCGGTTTCGGTATCGAGCGCCGAGGTAGCTTCATCCAATATTAGAATGGCAGGATCTTTAAGGAACATACGGGCGATCGCAAGTCTCTGCTTCTGCCCACCCGAGAGCTTGAGTCCCCTTTCGCCAATTTGGGTATCGTATCCATCAGGCAGAGAAGCAACAAGTTCAGTAAGATGCGCTTTCCGGACAGCTTCTTCAATCTCTTCCTGTGAAGCGCCCAGTTTCCCATAAGCAATATTTTCGCGGAGTGTACCCGTAAACAAGAAGACATCCTGCTGTACGATTCCAATGTTTGCCCGGAGAGACTCTTTTGTCATATCACGGATGTCCATACCATCAACGGTTATTGCGCCAGACTCCACATCATAAAAACGAGGAATTAATGAACAAATCGTTGTCTTCCCTGCACCCGAAGGACCTACAAATGCAACCGTCGTTCCAGCTGCGATGGAGAATGACATGTCATTCAGGATGGTCCGATTATTTTCATAACCGAAGCTGACATTTTTAAAACGGATATCCCCTCTTAAGCCAGTAACCTCTATCGCATCCGGTTTGTTTTCAATATCCGGCTCTGCATCCATCAATTCAGAAAACCTTCTGAACCCGGCCATCCCTTTCGGATACAATTCAAGCAATGCACTGATTTTATCGATTGGTTTAAAAAGGGCATTCAAATAGAGGATAAAGGCGACTAGTTCACCATATGAAAGCTCACCTGAGAAACTTAGCCATGCTCCATATACGAGGATGACCAGTGTCATCAATCTGGTTGTGATGTAAATTCCCGACAGGTTCCAGCTCATCACCTTATACGCCTGCAGCTTTGTTTTTCGGAAAAACTGATTATTTTTATTGAAGCGATCTTTTTCATATTCTTCATTTGTAAAAGATTGGACGACACGCGCTCCCGACACACTATCCTCAACCCGGGCATTTACATCCGCAATATTGCCATACATCTTCGTCCAGGCTGCATTCATTTTAATGTTGGAATAAGAAATCAGCCAAATCAGGAACGGAACGATGATAATGGCCACCAGCGCCAGCTTCACATTGATTGTCAGCATGATCCAGAATGCCCCGATAAACGTCATGATGGCAATGAAGAAATCTTCCGGCCCATGGTGGGCAAGCTCGCCAATATCCATCAAGTCATTAGTGATGCGGCTCATGATATGCCCTGTTTTCGTATTGTCAAAAAAACGGAATGACTGTCGCTGGACATGGTTGAACAATTCCCGGCGCATATCGGTCTCAATATTGATTCCAAGCTTGTGTCCCCAGTAGTTTACGACAAACTGCATGCCAGAACTCATGACATAAAGAGTCAAAAGCCCGGCACTCACAGCCGTAATGTGAGCCCAGTTCCCATCCGGCAGCAGCTCATCAATGAACCAGGAAACCGCGAGCGGAAATCCAAGCTCTAACAGCCCGACAAGCATCGCACAGAAAAAGTCTATGTAAAACAGCTTTTTATGAGGACGATAATAGCTGAAAAAACGCTTGATCATAGATCGACACCTCAATATCAATATTTTAGAAGTTTAAGTACATTCTGATTATACTTAAATTCGAGTGGCGAAGGAATTGTTTTTTAGAGAGAAAGTTGTAGTAGGAGTTTGGGGTTATTTAAGTGTTATATGGTGGCTGGATCGGTTTCTTCAATTTATCGGCGATTCTGGAGCGTTTATCGGCGATTTTTTGATGTTAACAGCGATTGTCAGAGTTTATCGGTGATTTTCAATATTATCAGCGATTGACAGGAACCCCAACATTTTTCGCCGTCTTGCCTGCTACCAAATAAGCATCCGCCAGACGGCAGATGCCATTTATTCGCATAAAATTATTTCCCGCTTAAAGTTCCCCTTTGTTACCACACAGCGATCTTTGATTGTAAACCCGGCCTGTTGGATAACCCCATCGATTTTTTCAATGGTGACGATCACCAGACGGTCCGTGAAGAGGCGTGCGCTTTCCAGCATGTCGAGCTGCTCCTGGTCGGTGATAACAGAGCATAAATTATATGGGAGGTCGATGATGGCCGCATCATATTTTCCTTCTACGTCTCTTATATCCCTCAGGGCCACCTCACCTTGAAGTCCAAAATGTACTAAATTTTCCTGGGCTCCCGGAATTACAAGGGGGTTGATGTCACTGCCAACAATGTTCACCCCCATTGATAATGCTTCTATCAGGACCGTGCCAATACCGCAGCAGGGATCGATGACCTTTTTCCCTTGGGGGTCCGGAACTGCAATATTGACGATTGCCCTGGCAAGACGGGTGCTCAAAGCAGTGGAATAATTGTTCGGTTTCTGCTGATGTTTAAGCCAAACAGCTTCGTTCTTAACATATTCTCCGAAAACCCAGCGACCGTTCACCATTTTTATACCATACAAGATGTCAGGTTCATGGAGGTCTGCCTTCCCTTTAAGACTCAAGCCGATTTCTCGTTCAGCCTTCCTCCTCTCTTTAAAACTGACTTTATCATTATCTATGAAAATAGGGTCCTTTACATAGAGGACTTTAAAAGTAGATGCCGGAGCAGGCAGGGTCCTGACGTTTTCTATGAGTTCCTCAAGGGTTTCACCTTCACAGAGAACCGCGATTCGCTCCCTAATAAACGGACTGCGGCTTGGTTCAATCTTGAGCGTGCTTTCGAGAATGTTCGAGTTCGAATCTTTTCCAAAAAGAGCCCGCATTTCCATTGCACAAAGAAGCTTTTCATTTTCATCCCAAGCATAATTATAAATATAGTTCATGGTGTCCTCCTTTAGCACTTTAAAGCACTAAGAGGGACTGTCCCTCTTAGTGCTTTAAAGGGGTAAAATGATTTGATATTGGTTATCATTTTACCCTAACTGTTTATTTGATGCCTCTTTATACTAGTTTTATTGCCATCATGTTCTTATTTTGTGTCGCGCGGGGCTTCATTTACTCTTTGCTGACCCGGTGACACCAGGCGCAGGCCAGGCGCGGGGCTTCATTTACTCTTTCCTGACCCGATGACACCATGCGGGAGCTGAGCGCGGGGCTTCATTTGCTCTTTCCTGACCCCATGACACCTTGCACGGGCCGGGGGCGGGGCTTCATTTGCTCTTTCCTGACCCCATGACACCTTGCACGGGCCGGGCGCGGGGCTTCATTTCCTCTTTACTGACCCGATGACACCAGGCGCAGGCTGGGCGCGGGGGGCATTTACTCTTTGCTGGCCCGATGACACCAGGCGCAGGCCAGGCGCGGGGCTTCATTTCCTCTTTCCTGACCCGATGACACCACGCGCGAGCCGGGCGCGGGGGGACATTTCCTCTTTCCTGACCCGATGACACCAGGCGCAGGCTGGGCGCGGGGCTTCATTTTCCCTTTCCTGACCCGATGACACCATGCGCAGGCTGGGCGCGGGGCTTCATTTCCTCTTTCCTGACCCGATGACACCATGCGCGGGTTGCACGCAAAGCTTCATTTGTTCTCCCCTGACCCGGTGATGCCTTGATGGTGTCCTCCCTGTCCTTGAATAGAGGAATTTTATAAAAGCAAATAAATTCAAGTATAAAAAGAATTTTGACTTTGCTTATGAAGAGTAAAATTTTTCTTAAGGATCCTCCCTATAGTCTTCTCATCTTTTACAATTCCACACCATTCATGAACTCTTCCTTTCGTTAACTTAGCATCCGGAAAAAGCAACTTAAGTTCCTTAATACTTCTCAAAACAGCATCAGAACAACTTTCCTTGCCTCCACAATATTCACAATGAAATGCCTTTCGCAAAGAATCATAAAACACCCCACATCCAGGACAAACAATACCCTTACGCAGCCCGCCATACGTATACTCCGGCAAGCTGCTATAAGGCATTTCGTCAATTAAAAGAGTTAATAATTTCTCTGCAAATTGGATTTCCAAGCGCGTCGGTTTAGAACCACAACGCTGAAGCATTTTTTCCCGAAAACGGCCAAGTTGGGCTGGATAAACGATAGGTAACTCGGAAGGAACATCATAGAGGTGGAATTCGGGATTAACAAATACTAAGTGGGGTTCAACGGTAATCCGCCAGCCCATACTCTTAACAAGCTGGTTGATGAGGGTTTCGGTTTTTTCGAGCTGAAGAAGGGGGTTTTTGATTGGGTTTCCTTTTGGGGAGTACCATTTGTCTTCTTTGATGGTATAGTCGCCTTCGAAGTTTTTGACTTCGAAAATATGAAGGGTTCCTGAGGATATACCAAGGGAGTCGCTTTGGAAGTGGTTGTTGTTGACATTGAGGTTGGCGTCGTTAAGAAAAATCATTTCCTTAAGCGGCTCGGCCCATTTATCAAACTTCACTTCTCCTTCGTATCCTTTTTCTTTGTATTGATAGTAACTATCTTCACTTTCATTAAAATTCATTCTCGGTTTCAAAGCCCTTAATAGTTGCAGCTCCCGAGGTACATCGCGCTCTTTCATGATCAAGCAGCATCACTCCTTTTAAGTTATAAGTAAATTTTATACAAAAACTTCCATCAGGTCTACTTTTAATCAAGTTTATCTTCGCAAAAAAACAGCAACCTACCTGATAAACTAAGAAAAGCGCGTGACTTGGCTTTTGACCCGAAGGCTACAACTAGGGCTGGACGTCACTATCCGATTGATAGCTATACTTACCTAAAAATAAAAAAAGGACAACACAGCTTTCAGTGTTGTCCTTATAAATAGTGCCCTTTACATTATTGTCCGATTACCACATTATCCTGGCTGTTTTGCATGGCGGACACTACTACTTTATTCCGCGATTTTTTGGCTTCATATAAAGCAAGGTCGGCTGCCTTGATAAGTTTCCCTTTAGGGATCGTACCTTCTTGATTGGAGGAGATTCCAAGAGAGACTGTAATATGTTTGAATGGCATGTCTTCAGCCCCAAAGAATTCTTTATTATAAATGGATTCTCTAATTTTTTCGCCAAGATCCTTTGCGTATTCCACTTCCATTTCAGGAAGGATAACGGCAAACTCCTCTCCGCCATATCGGCATACAAAGGCATCGTCA
This sequence comes from Rossellomorea sedimentorum, assembly GCF_046237645.1. Taxonomy (GTDB): domain Bacteria; phylum Bacillota; class Bacilli; order Bacillales; family Bacillaceae_B; genus Rossellomorea; species Rossellomorea sedimentorum. Next base: position 620,992 of record NZ_CP143546.1, on the reverse strand, counting down.
GGTGTAGTTTCGACCAGCAGGTCTGACACTTCCCTTAGTAGAGTGTCTCCCTGGGGATGGCCAAACTTATCATTGTAAACCTTGAAATAATCCAAATCTAAAAGAAACAGACTTACTTTCTCATCAGACTTCAACAACTCATCAAGCTTTTGTTGGAAAAAGCGGTGATTATATAAGTTGGTAAGACCGTCTTTGATCGACAGCTGTTTAAAGTCGTTGTACATTCTGTAGTAAGTTCGGTAGGAAGAGGTAAGCCCCCATAGCACTACGGTAAAAAGAACGATGCCCATGATTCCTTCAAGCTCTACCACTTTTGTGATTAAAATTGCGAAGGCCATTAGGTTAAGATAGATAAGAGTTGATTTTACATCTACAGATATAAGAGTTCGGTTCCTAATATAAATAAAAATATTGACTAGAACTAAATTTACAAGAGGATATGAAAAAATATAAGAACCGTATGATAAAACATTGTTCAAGTCAATAGATCCAATTTCTCCACCAGTCAGCTGATAAACCCAAATACCCACGTAAGTAGCTAATGCATATTGAACACCATTAAAAAGTATGGGTTTGAGTGCTGCTGGCTTAGACGCTATCAATATTGTACAAAATATGATCAGAATACTAGATACCGTAAAAAATCCATATAAAACACCGGGGATAAAAAGTAGGGGGGACACGAAAGATAATTCCTCTCCATTTGGCAGAGAAATCGGACGCAGCTCAAATACCGCAGCTATAACTGCCAGTAAGATGATCGACAGGAGCTCCATGTAACTCGGAGTATGATATGAAGAATATGTCAGTACGAAGAATATACCAAGACATACATATAAATAAAGACTTAATAGTTTTTGGTTATCTATTTTCATAAATTACTTACATCCTTCCCAAGGAAGTATTTTCATCCTGTAAAAGAAGGGAAACATACATATTCATGACCCTTTACAGGGAATGAATATGTATGTTCGCCAGATTATTTACCAGCTTACTCTCCAACCCGGATTAAAAATAATCAAGTCAACTTCCAATGTATTATCATAGTAGTTCACTATGTCTTGTTCCAGGGTATAACTTGAACCATTCACGCGGCTTAAGAAGCGTGATTCAAAGTCATAAATGGAATGACCGTATGCAGATTGGAAGCTTGTCACGATCCCGTGGCTTTTTAAATTAATCAGCAGTTTGTTGATTCCTTCCACTCCTCCGTGCTTGATTAATTTATTGACGGCCATAGAATAAAGTGCCTCTACATTATATTCAGCGTTCAGTAATTGTTCCTGACTTGCCTGTAAAGAGAAGACTCCACCAGCAGCTTTATGTTCCCTTAAATCTTGTTTAAATTTGCCCATCAACTCCCTCGCACCAGCTGGATCCACCTCGGCCTGTGCAGTGAATCCGTTATAAACAGAAATTCCTTCCTGCAACCACACAGGCAATTTTGCCTCAAGGCCTGCCTGGTGGAGTACTGTGTGAGTGATTTCATGCGCCAAATAATGTACATAGTTTGCTTTATTATTGAATGCGTATATTGGAATCCAAATTCTTGTACCGTCCGTGATGCCACCCGTGTTTTCTACTAAGTTATTAATGGACGCTGATGGGACGCCGGCATTAGCCAAGGCATTTCGGTAAGTATCCTTTGTAGAGAATAGGATTACTTTATAAGTTGGGTCATTTACCTGAGGTACACTGTGTGCAAGCTGAGCAAAATTCTTTTTAACCGCCGGCAATGCGATTGTCTTGATAAGGTTTCCAGTGGTATCTACATGAGAGCCTGAAACACCTCGGTCTCCTGCTTCCACGGTCCCATTGCCTACTCTCACCGATACACCCGTGCTCACAGATGGTAAAGAAGTGTCTCTTTGCATGCTGTGGTGATGAGCCTCAGTGTGGCTGTCCGTGTTGGCTGAAGCCGGGGTTGCAAATGCTAATACAGGTGCGACAATTAATGCGGCTGTGGCGGTTGTCAGAAGTTTTCTTAATTTCATCATTCATTTCCTCCAAGTCAGTTTGTTTTTTTATTTTTCGGATCATATTTTATTTTGATAGCGTTTCGTACAAAGTTTGTGCTGCCTTCCATAACCCTCACCTCCTGCTAATGGATTTGAATTGCTGTATATCAAGTTGGTTGAATCTCTGAAACTAAAAACCGCTATATCCAAGGTGGAATAGCGGTTTTAATGCTATTCGGCAACCCGGCTGCCATAGTGACTTCTGTCACCTTAGACCCGCGGCTTTGTGCCCTTACCTTTCGATAAGTTTACCTTTTCGTCGCTTGTATTCAGTTTGCTTTCTGATACTGTACTAGATATCGGCTCATTTCTTCCTTTGCCAAAGGGACGCTGATGTAATAACCTTGCAGCGCATCGCAGCCCAGGGAATTTAATATCTCCAGCTGACTTTCAGTCTCCACTCCTTCAGCAATGACCTTTATGCCAAGAGCATGGGCGAGGTTAATGATTGCTGTGACAATCTCCCTGTTATCCGAATCAAGGACCAGTTCTTTGATAAAGGACCGGTCGATCTTCAAGGTATCGATCGTCCACTGTTTTAAGTAACTCAAGGAAGAGTAACCTACGCCAAAGTCATCTAAGTGGATTTTCAGTTTGGTGTGTTTAAAATTATTGAAGATATTTTTAAATTTGTTCGAGTATTCCATGGCGCTGGTTTCCGTTATTTCAAGATTGATGAACTCTGGACTCAGCCCATTCTCTTTTAGGATATTCATTAATTTCTCTTGAAGATGTTCATCTTTGAATTGCTGTGCTGAGAGATTGACAGACATTGAAAGGGAAGTAAAGCCCAGATCATGCCACTGCTTTAGCTGCCTGCATGCCTCCTTGATGACCCATTCACCAATCTGGCCAATCAACCCGATTTCTTCTGCAAAGGGTATGAATTCAGCAGGAGACAGAATCCCTCTCGTTGGATGATTCCAGCGGATCAACGCTTCCAGCGAGGTGATTTTATTGGTTCTCGCATCGATCAGCGGCTGATAATACAAAACAAACTCTTGAAATTCTATGGCTTTCCTTAAATGGTTTTCAAGGACCAACCGTTCAAGCACGCTGGAGTTCATCGCTTTGTTATAAAATTGATAGCAATTGCCTCCGGATTCCTTCGCTTTGTACATCGCCTTTTCAGCATCCATGATCAGTGACTCTGCATCACAATTTTCTCCGTTATTCGTGCTCACCCCGATGCTCGGTGTAAGGAATAGTTCATATCCTTCAACCTGAAAGGGGTCGCAGAAAGATTCGAGCAGCCTGTCCGCAATTTGAGCCACATCTGCAACGGAGCGAACGTTTTTAAATACGCAGAGAAACTGGTCCCCTTCCAAACGGATTACCCCATCATTTTGCCTGATGTGCGCCTGCAGTCGTTGAGGGATGAGGTTTAATATTTCATCTCCATACCTTCTTCCAAGAGAGTGATTGATATTCTTGAAGCGGTCGAGGTCGAGTATCAGGACACTCACTAAAGCTCCAGTCTTAACAGAGAGGTTGATTGAATCCTGAAGTCTCTTATAGAAAACCTTCTGGCTCTCGGTGTCCATAACTCCTTCCAGATAGACAACCTCTTCACTGGTTCTTTCTGGGTATCGGTCATTGACTAAAGCTATGCAGCAGGTCTGTTTATTATGCTGGATGAGTTGCAGCTGGATTTTTGCATATGCTCTTGACCTCTCACTCATTTTGATTTCGGCATAAAACGAAGAGATATTGAGCTCCCCATCTATAAGCTGCTGGACAGCACTGCGGAATTGATCTTTATCATTTTTACCAAGCAAGCCAAGGAATGTTTGGCCGGCAAAATACTTTCCTTGTTCGGGATATGTAATCAGTTCAAATGTCTTTAAGGAGAAAGTAAAAATTTTATGTATATTTTTAGGTGAAGTTATAACATTGGTGAGATGCTTCTTGGCGGGGGTGATAGAGTGGTTGTCTGTTTCAACTGAGCTTTGCATAACTTCCCTCCCTTCTTTACAATGTATCTATTCAGGTTCCACAACTTTTTAGGCATATGTAACTATATATATAACCATTATTAACTTGGCTAAACATCTTGATAGGACTTTGTAACTAATATTATCTTATTTCAATTTTCATACTTTTACAATAAAAAGTTTTCGACTTTGTTTTACAAATCTTGTCCACTTTTGTTCTTTGAATAGCATTCTATATTTAAATACAACCTTCACGCCTTCACAATCGATAGATTAGTGACTTTTTTTGACGATAGACATCATAAAATGTCGTTAAAGAATCGCTGGAAAATTTTATAAACATAAAAAAACACCCTCACAGCAGGGTGAAGGTGTTTTCATGTTTAGTTAGGTGAAGCACTTTGACTAGAGAGGATATAGGTTTCGAGCTGTTCAGGCGGCAGCGGCCGGCTGTAATAATATCCTTGGCCGATACTGCAGGAATTTTTCACAAGGAAGTTAACCTGCTCTTTTTCTTCCACTCCTTCTGCGATGATGCTGAAGTTCATATTGTGCCCTAAGTCAATGATGGTCTTAACAATAGAGCCGTTCTTTGAATGCTCTGAGTGATCAATAATATCATCCACAAAGGATTTATCGATCTTGATATGGTCGATCGGCAGGAACCTCAGGTTGGTCAATGATGAGTACCCTGTGCCGAAATCATCAATACTTATGGTTACGCCCAAGTCCTTCAGCTTACTCAGTATACTTGAGGATTTTTCAAAATCCTGCATGATACTCTCTGTAATCTCCAATTCCAGCAAGCCGGGTTCGAGTCCTGTTTCCTGCATGGCTTTTTTGACATGCTGGACAAAGTCGTCATCCTGCAGCTGTCTCACCGATATGTTGACTGCGACAGAGATGCATCCGACCCCGCTTTGTTTCCACTCTTTGCTCTGCCTGCAAGCTTCCTGGAGGACCCATTTGCCAATCGGTACTATCAACCCTGTCTCCTCTGCAAGGGGGATGAATTCTCCCGGAGAGACCATTCCAAGGGACGGATGGTTCCAGCGGATCAGAGCTTCCACTCCCAGCACCTCTCCAGTTTCGAGGTTGACTTTTGGCTGGTAGTAAAGGACCAGCTGTTGAAGCTCCAGCGCTTTCCTGAGTTCATTTTCCAAATCCATTTTCCTCGACGTGTTGCGATTCAAGCGGCGATTATAAAACTGAAAATTATTTTTTCCACTGTCTTTTGCCAGGTACATCGCTGTATCCGCATGTTTGATCAATGTTTCCTGATCTACGCCATCATCTGGATACATACTGATCCCAATGCTCGGTGTAACAAAAAACTCCTGTCCGGATATGTCGATCGGCTTGGTAAAGCTTTTCAGGATTCTTTTGGAAAGAGACGCAGCCTTTTCTTTATTGCTGTCGTCCAGCAGAAGAATGAATTCATCTCCCCCCTGCCTGAATACCTCGCCTTCTGCATCAATTACATCATTCAAGCGATCAGCTACCTTTACGAGCAAGCGGTCACCTGTTGAATGTCCTTTAGTATCATTAATGACTTTAAAACGATCCAGATCAAGGAAGAGGATGGCCAATGATTTGGAAGGTGAACTTTCAAGCATTTTATTCAGGCGCAGTTTGAACATATTTCGATTTGGAAGGCTGGTCAGTGTATCATAATAGGCCATCTCGCGGATGGTCTCCTCTGTTTTCTTCCGCTCGGTGATGTCCCTCCCCACCAGTTGTATCGCAGGCTTGCCGCCGTATAGGATCGGCATGGCTGATACTTCTGCATCAATCTCGGCACCATCAACCCGGGTGGCCTTGATTTCAAAAATCAAGCCGCCCGTTTTTATCCGGCTACGGTATTCACTAACAGATTTTCTGATCTTATTAATATCATTCTTACTGGCAAACTGTGAAATCTCTTCTCCAATCAATAACTCGGGATCTTTGGCTCCAAGCACTCTGCTTCCTGCCGCATTCATGTAAACAAATTTTCCATCCCTGATGACTGAGATGATGTCAGGTGACATTTCCACCAGGCTGCGATACTGATCTTCACTTTCTTTACGGTCGGTAATGTCGAATAACACACTTGAAAAATAGATGAAATTTCCTTTTTCATCAAGCGTCGGGATCCCCCGGTCCTGAATCCAGCGGACATTGCCATCAGGCTTCACAATACGGTATGTAGAAATACAGGCATCTCCATTCTCAAGGACTTCCTGCCTTCCTTCGAGAGCCGGTAAGTCTTCAGGAAGGATGACTTTTTTCCATAAATAGAAGTCCTTATAGAACTCCTCCATCTCTCTTCCATATAACTTTTCAATACCTGGAGTGATCAACAGCTTATCAGACTTCAAGTCATGCGACCATATTGCGACATCCACCGACTCAAAGATATGATTTAACTTCTGGTTGCTCTCACTTAGCTCTTTCGTCGTCTTAAAGATCCCCTTTAACATGAAATACACTAAAGAGAGAGTTGTAACGGTCAAAGCAACCTGTATAAACAGATTCAAAAAGTTTTCCACCGGAAAATATAGACCAAGAATCAACTGCACAATCTGTATAAAAACAACAATAAAAACAATATTCATAAATGAAGTGTTCGTTTTATAACCCACAATGTTTGAGCTCCCACTAATAAAAGTTTCCAACTAAAGACCTGTCTTGCTTACTAGTATATAGTATCGGCAACTTACAATAAACAATTAACAAGTTAGACTATTATAATTAGTCTAACTTTCTCCAGGGCCTCAAACAAGCATTTTTCTAAAATTGCCCTTTAACGCATTAACGCACGAAGAGGGACTGTCCCTCTTCGTGCGTTAACGCGTTAAAGTATCATGATTGACCTCGCATTTCGCTGACTGCCTCACACATTTTGGCATACATCATGTCGACTCCCTTTTCCGTCGCTTCAAAGGTGTACGCATTCTCAGCACTGACCCCCAGATTATCTGCTTCTTGAGCCACATCAATATTCGCCCCCATGAAAATGAATTCCCAACTGTACTTTTCCTGCTGATGCTTGATCATCTCTTTTATTTTTTCATAGGTGAATTCCCGGCTCGCATTTTCCCATCCGTCGGTTGTAATGGCAAAGATCACCTTCCCAGGACGCTGTTCTTCAGGAGTCTTAGCAAACCTTTGACCGGCATCCACAATCGATCTCCCTACCGCATCGAGCAAGGCTGTACATCCCCTGACGTAATAATCCTTTTCTGTCAGCTGTACTTCCTCAGCCGGTGTTCCCTGCGAAAGGACCTCATATCGATCATCAAACAAAATGGTCGTGACAAGAGTGTTACCTGCCAATTCAGACTGTTTTCTCACAAACCTGTTAAAACCGCCGATTGTATCTTTTTCAAGTCCTGCCATGGAGCCGCTTCGATCTAGCAGAAATACCACTTCAGTCAGGTTCTTATTCAATTTTGCCCATCTCCTTCAACTGGTTGATGGTATAATCATATCGAACTACATCCATAATTTGGTCGCCTGAAAAGCGACATTCCCGGAGGCTGATTCTCATGATTGACCAAAGACTTCTTACAGAGCTGAAGGACTATATACAAAGGCATCTGGAAGAAACCCGTCTTCTAGATGTCTGTGAATCCTCTTATCAAATAGACAGTGAAATGCTTGATCATGCTAAATACAGTGATTTGGAGAACTACATCAGTGACCATGAACAGCCCTCATTCAAGGAGGAGTTGTACAGAATCATCGATGAAAAGGGACTGACCGATCCCGAGGTTTACAAAAAAGCGGGGATGGACCGGAAACACTTTTCCAAAATACGATCAAAACCGGACTACCGTGTCGGCAGAGGCACCGCGATTGCCCTGTCACTGGCTCTGCAGCTTGATATGACAGAAACTGAGGATCTGTTGGCTTCAGCCGGGTATTTCTTATCTTTCAGTGATACGAGCGACCTGGTGGTCAGATTTTGTATCGAGAAAAGAATCTATGACCTCGACTACGTGAACCAAGCACTGGATTCCCTTAATTTGAAGCCGTTGACCGGGTGACCGGGTGTTCGCTTTTTTACGTTAAAGCACTAAGAGGGACTGTCCCTCACGGGTGTTGATTAGCTATATTTTTCCAGCTGATTTACACAGACTTCCCCTTCGTTGAAAAAGTGATTTAACGGCACACCTTACCTCCACAGGTAAGGTGTATGCCACGTAACGACGGGTAAATTCTATGAAGGTGAAAGAGTGTAAGATAGCCCACTCTTCCTTCGTTTCATTGTAAATCCACCGTAAAAGAAAGTAACCGATAAGAGTGCCATAAACCTGGCTATAAACAGAATTCGGTGAATTCCCAAAGAGATTGGACAGATCCAGATTACCTTTTACCCATCGGAAAAATAACTCAATTTGCCAGCGGAGTTTATAGATATAAGCAATGTCATCAGGAGACATCATTATTAAGTTCGTGGCTACTTTTATTTTATTTCCTTCGTTATCAGTGAACGTAACCAATCTGAATCGATACTTTGTTTTGCGGGTCCGTTTTCCGATAAAGGCTGTCAGGTCTTCCTTCACATTGCCCTCTTCATCAAGAGGTACACTGTGTTCCATCTCTTCCGAGAGAGAGAAGGAGCTGGCGACTCTAATCACAAAAAATTGGTGGTCTTCGTGTAAATCCTCAAAGTCTTTCGTTCGTGCATAGCCTCTATCTGCGGTGATGATGGAAAGAGGCTCCGTGTCTTCATACAACTTGGGGGCCACCATGACATCGTGGTGCCGTCCGGTTGTATGGATGACTTGGGTAGGCTGTCCTTCCTCTACATCGAACTTTGTATGGAGCCGAATAGCGTGGCGGGTACGGGTGTAACCCGCCCAGCTCATATCTGGATGTTGAAACGTAATGGTTGTGGAATCAACCGCGAATAGTTTATAGGGCTTGAACAGCGCTCGGCGCATTCCACGTCCTAAGCGATTGACTAAACGAGAGAACAATTTTTGAAGGATCTGATAAGGGACGTTTTGAGCTTTTTTAGCGAGGGTCGAGTGGTCAACGGAAGGCAAACTGTCTTCCTGAGGCATCTTGGTTTCGGCATCTCGAAAGCTTTTCCAATCTTTCGCAGAGGAAATGACAAAGAAGCGTACCAAATCTTTGGCGGAAAATTTTCTCGCGGTGTCATGATAACCCCACTCTTCACACAGGTTTTCCACCTCTTCGTCAGTAATGAACGTTTGAAGTACCTCTGATAATTTGTTAAAGTTAGTCAATGAAGCCACTCTCCTTTTTAGTGTTGTTAGCGGTAACAATCATTCTAAAAGAGAGTGGCTTTTTTTGTCTAATGATACCGTTTGTTTTACATATTATGGTTAATCAACACCCGTGGACTGTCCCTATCGTCCAGCTCCACTTTCCTTGAAGGAATCTTCCATGAATGAGAAGAATCAATAGGTGAATACTTTTGAAATGAGAAATAGGCATGGACCTGAAGTTAAAAGGTATAACGAAAGAAAATTTCTGGGATGTTTTAAATTTGAAATTCAGCCAAGACCAGGAGGAGAAGATACAAATTTTTGAAAGATGGGTGGGTTCCAATGTATCTTTCATGGCGATGGGATTGGTTTACGGCTTTAAGAATAAAGCCATTTACGATGGCGACACCCTCATCGGTTTTGCAAGCCATGGCTGGGATCATGATAATGAACGGTGGGAAATGATCAGCGTGATGCTTGGCCATACTTTTCAAAGAAAGGGTTATGGAAAAAAAGCACTGCAGCTGGTAATAGATGATATGATTGAAGAATACGATTGCAATGAAATCTATTTATCTGTCATTCATGACAATGAAGCCGCTATCAGGGTATATGAAGCACTCGGGTTTCAGGCGACCGGGGAAGTGATCAAGGCTTTCCATGATGAGCCGGTATACAAACTTGTCGTCTCAAAATAACCAAAGCTTGGAGAGATCTTATAAATGTTTGTTAAAAAAAGAAAGGAACGAAGGAAAAGGAAAAAATCCGAAGGGACCTACTCGTTCTGGGATGCAGTGGGCGATGTGTTGATTTGGGTGCCGGAGCTGATCATCCTCCCTTTCCGGATCCTGTGGTACCTGATAAGAGGGATAGTTAGTATCTTTGATATCACTTAATATGGGTGGTTGAATCCGTGCACCTCACCAATTGAGCGGCACGTTTTTTATTGCGGGAAAACACGCTTTAGTGCACTAACGCACGAAAAGGGACTGTCCCTCTTCGTGCGTTAAAGCGATAAAGTAATTCTATTTCCTCTTCTTTCTTCTTATAAAGGTAATCACAAAGCCAGCCGCCAGCAGCAGAAGGACAGCATAAGCCGCATTAGAGTAGACGTCCATATACCCAACAATATCTTACCATGACTCACCGACCCTCGCTCCTAGATTCACGAGGACTATGTTCCAGATGAATGTCCCTGCCGTTGTAAAAATTAAAAACGGAACGAACTTCATATTCGACATCCCCGCTGGAATCGAAATCAAACTTCTGATCAGCGGGACAAAACGGCAGAGAAATACGGACCAATAGCCGTACTTATCAAACCACGCGTCCGCTCTATGAATATCACTTTTTGTCAGGCGGAGTACAGATCCCCACCTGTCCACGATTTTCTTCATCTTCTCTACATCCAACTGCAGGCCCAGGCCATATAAAACAACCGCTCCCATCACGGAACCGAATGTAGATGCGATGACCACTCCTGAAATCGTCAAATCAGTTGTAGTGGTAACAAACCCTCCGAAAGTTAAAATTACCTCAGAAGGAACAGGCGGGAAGATATTTTCCAGTGCAGTCAAGAGAAATATCCCGCCGTAACCAAAGTTGTTAATAATATCAATCAGCCAGCTCTCCATGTCTTACTCCTTTATGCCCTGTCGGTGTATTTGTAGCTGCTTACTACTAATCCATGTCCCCTATGTCTTCAGATTCAAAACCTTTTGTCTTTCTCGTCCATTATTGTCTGAACAAATCAAATGCACATTCTGTTCTATCATCAGCGCTTTACCACACTGCCGCACTAAGAGGGACTGTCCCCCTTAGTGGTTTAACGCGGTAATGCGCGAAGAGGGACTGTCCCTCACGGGTGTTGATTAACCATAATATGTAAAACAACCTAGATAATTAGACAAAAAAACCCACTCTCCTTTAAAATGATTGTTACCTCTAACAAAACCAAAAAGGAGAGTGGGTTCATTGACTAACTTTAACAAATTATCAGAGGTTCTTCAAACTATCATTACAGATGAAGAAGTGGCAAATCTTTGCGAGAAGTGGGGCTATGAAGATACAGCTAGGAAGTTATCTGCCCACGATTTGATACACTTTTTTATTATTTCCTCTGCGAAAAAATGGGAAGGTTTTCGAGATGCCGAGACGAAATTGCCAAAGGAAAAAAGTTTACCTTCCGTAGATCACTCTACCCTTGCCAAAAAAGCTCAGAGTGTCCCTTATCAAATCCTTCAAGAACTATTCTCCCGTATTGTAGACCGCTTAGGACGTAGAGTTCGTCGAGCCCTTTTCAAACCCTTTAAGCTATTTGCCGTTGATTCCACCACCATTACTTTCCAACACCCAGATATGAGCTGGGCGGGGTATACACGTACCCGCCATGCGATTCGGCTGCATACAAAATTTGATGTAGAGGATAGTCAACCTACTCAAGTAGTCCAGACAACTGGACGACACCACGATGTCATGGTAGCACCCAAACTCTATGAAAATTTAGAACCTCTCTCCATCATCACAGCTGATAGAGGCTATGCACGCACAAAAGATTTTCAAAAGTTACATGAACACGAACAGTTCTTTGTGATTAGAGTCGCAAACTTCTTCTCCCTCTCGGAAGAGACGGAACACAGTGTTCCACTTGATGAATATGGTCGTATTAAAAAAGATGTGACAGCCCTTATCGGAAAAGAATCCCGAAAGACAGACACTCGCTTTAGACTAGTTACATTCACGGACAACGAAGGAAATGAAATAAGAGTGGCAACGAACCTTATGATGATGTCGCCAGAAGACATTGCTTACATCTACAAGCTTAGGTGGCAAATCGAGTTGTTTTTCCGCTGGATAAAAGGAAATTTAGACCTTTCCAACCTATTCGGAAATTCCCCAAACGCTGTGTATAGCCAAGTTTTTGGCACTCTTATCAGTTATTTTATATTACGTAGTATTTATAATGAGACAAAAAAAGAGTGGGCTATCTTATATAATTACACCTTCATTGAGTTTACCCGTCGTTATATGGCACACACCCTGCCTGTGGAGGTAAGGTGTGCCATTAAATCGCTTTTTAAACGAAGGGGAAGTCTGTGTCAATCAATTGGAAAAATATAGCTAATCAACACCCGTGGACTGTCCCTCTTCGTACGGTAATGCGCTAAAGCCTCATAAAAAAGCCCGGCATCGATGCCAGGCGTAGTTGTTGTTATTTTTTTAATATACCAAATGGCTTCCCAATCGGAAGGAAGATCCGTCCGAAGTGAGTGTTCAATACAATTGCGGCCGATCCGTAGAAAGACAGCAAGGCGATGCACAATTCAGAGATGGCTGCCAGCATATGTGCACCCTCGTGGAAAATTCCAAATGTGCTAAGTGATAGTCCAATGAATAATAGGTCGATAAAGACAAATATAAAGAAGAGAACCTTATGTGTTTCCAACGCTCCGATCGTCATGAAGACACTGAAAATCAAATAGCCGATGAAAGCAAAACCCAACTGGCGTGGATCAGCATTGGCGGCTAATGCGTCGCCAAAGAAACCTAATTGAATCAGCCAGGTTGTACCAACACCAAACCAGAAGAGTCCAAAAGCACCAAAAGCTGTAGTACCGAATATATTATTATGTTTTGCATCCAGCACAGATGCAAACAGTTGCGCAAGTCCACCCAGGAAAAAGGCCCATGGCAGGATGAAAGAAAGTCCCTCTGTTAATCCCAGTTTTTGTGACGAAGCGACTAGTGTGACCATCGCAAGCCCGAATAGCCCGAGAGCCGACGGATCTGCTGTTGTAATTTTAACTTGTGTTTGATTCTGAGTATCCATATTTTCCTCCTAAAAAAAGCAATACTTATGTAATCTACTGGATTTCGGTCCGTGCGTCAAGGTCATAATTTTGCCAGTCGTACCGGTAATTTCACAGGTTTAAGCCAATCGGATGGAACCCTTATTAAATGAAAGCGTTATAGTCCTTTACAAATAAAGACTCCCTATAAAACAAGGGAGTCTTCCGTATTAATCAAACGTTTGATTAATTGTTTCATTATTTATTTTCCTCTATAAACAGTGCTTTGAACGATTGCCGTAATGGAGGTATTCAGGCTGAATATCTTCAACGAAAAATATGCCGATAATTAGAAGCGAGGCCTTCTTTTACATACGCCAGCTGCTCCTCAAACATTTATATTTTTACGCTAAAAAAATTCCTTTCAATTAAGAAGCAGTCAGTTTCTACTTCAGGAAATCCAATGCATATTGTGCGAGAATGGCAGACCCATATGGGAGAGCCTCTTCATCCAGATCAAACATTGGATGGTGTAATGGGAAAATTGCATTTTTTTCTTCATTTCTTACTCCGAGCCTGAAGAAGATCCCTGGGACCTGTTGTGCATAAAAGGAGAAGTCTTCCCCTCCCATGGATGCTTTAGCGATAGAAAAAGAATCTTCTCCGAGAACTGATTGAACGGTCCCTTTCAATGATGGAATGAGCGATTCATCATTCAAGAGAACCGGATACATATACTTATAATCAAACTTATAAGTACCTCCCAAGCCCTCGGTTACACCTTTTATAACGCTCTCCATTCGGCCTTCAATTGATTGCCGGACTTCAGGGTCCAGTGTCCTTACCGTTCCACCGATTTTCACTGAAGGGGCTATCGCATTGTTGGCACTTCCTCCATGAATCTGCCCGATTGTCAAAACTGTTGGTGATAGGGGATCAACTTGCCTGCTGACGATTTGCTGCAGGGCAGAAACCACTTGTGAGGCAATGACGATTGAGTCTACAGAGTGGTGTGGATGGGCAGCATGTCCTCCAACCCCAAAGATTTCTATATCAAAAAAGTCCGCAGCAGCACAGACTTCTTTCTGTGAGCATGTGACAAAACCCGCGGGTACCATCGGATTCACATGAAGACCTGCAATCGCATCTACTTTCGGATTCTCCAACACCCCATGTTCTATCAGGGTCTTGGCCCCGAATAGTCCTTCCTCAGCAGGTTGAAAAATCAATTTTATATTCCCTTTTGCAGGTTTATTATCATTGAGGAGCTTAGCTGCCCCCAGAAGCATCGTCGTATGGGCATCATGCCCGCAAAGGTGAGCTTTTCCTTCTGCTTTTGAAGAGTAAGGAACATTCTTTTCATCCTGTATAGGCAGGGCGTCCATATCAGCCCGCAATGCGATTGTAGGGCCATGACTTTCCCCTTCAATCAGTGCGGCCACTCCAGTTCCGGCTAACACCTTAAAGTTGATACCCATCTCGGTAAGTTTTTCTTGTACAAAAAGAGAGGTTTGGACTTCTTCAAAACCTAATTCAGGATTTTCATGGAGCTTTCGTCTCCAGAGAACCAAGTCTTCCTTCATCTGTTCTGCTTCCATTCTCATTCTATTCATAACGGCTTTCACCTCGTCTGTTCAATTAGAAACTATAACTCTCAGTTTTTCATAGAAATTAATTAAAAACAATTTTTTTTTCATATTTTTCTTAACATTCTTGTGTTTTGTTTTTTTATTCTACTATAATGAAGAACAGTATCTTTTTAAAGGGCTCTTTTATAAAACTTTGATACTATTTACTATCGAGTTCAAGAGATATTGTCCAGCATTCACAGAAATAATCTTGGTCAGCAAGAAAGATAAGAGCTATTCTCTCTTTTCAAAGAGAATTGCCCCCGATTGCAACAATCTATACGACAACAGCTTTTTAAAGTAAGGATGATCTTAGTATGTTTAAAGATGTTTTACTTTCCAGAAGTATACTGATTAAGCTTGCCTTGATCGTTACTGGAATAACGATGCCTTTGTGGCTGGGAGCAGATGATGTAGGGTTAACCCGGCTTTTGGAAGAGCTCAAAGAATCGCATTCAGAACGTACTCTTATGCTTACCGCTCTTTTGCTAGTGGTTTTAAATACTATTCGTGCTCTTCCGCATTATATTGGAGCATTTCTTCTTGGAGATGAAATAGGCAGCCGTCTGCAAAAGCCTTGGCTGACAGTTCTTTTGCCAATCATCATCATCCCTGGCGTTTATTTCATCATTAATTTATATAATCCGTTGAATTACAGCTTCGGCGGCCCCGCGATCATTTTGCTTGTTTTCATTATTTTGCTGCATGTATTCGGCAGAGGAAGGCTCCGGCCTGTAACCAAGTCATTTATCCTTGCACAAGTGCTATTCGGGGTCCAGTGGCTGGATGTGGTCCTATTCCTCTCCCCATATGGATTTGGTCAGGGCCCCATCTCGTCACAAGTGAAAAAAATTGCGCAGGAGATTGGGTTCGATGGCGTTTTATCCCTATATAGCGTGTTATTATGCAGTATTTTTATCATTAACGCTCTTGTCCTTGCCATATATCTGGCCGTTTCACAGCAAAAGTGGGAAATGAAACAAAGTTTTGGACATATCCAAGGGGAAGCACTTCAGTCCAGGTCCGGCAGGGAGGTTTTACATCTGGTCCATGATTTAAAAACCCCTCTTGCCACGATTGAAGGCTTAAATTCATTGATCGAAATGAAAACGGATGATGCTAAAATAAAAGAATATACCAACCATATTTCTGCATCCATTCAATCAACAAGCAGTATGGTTTCGGAGATCCTCTATGAGGATAAGAAGAATTGGTGTACTCTTCATAACTTGATTGATTATATACGCGCAAACCGCCTGACCCAGCATTCCATCACTTTCAACTTCTCTTTAGAGGCGGATGACCACATGGAAATATTCATTAATAAAATCCGGTTGACGAGGGCTATTGTCAACTTGATCGATAACGCCTGTGATGCAGTCGAAGAGAAGGAAGAAGGAAGGGTCACACTGAGTACCAAGTTTCAGGAGGGACAAGTCTGGATAGGGGTAAGTGATAACGGAAAAGGAATGACTGCCAAGGAAATGAGGAAAATCTGGAATGCAGGCTACAGCACTAAATCACACCCTGGCATTGGCTTATCCTTCGTCAAAAGCGTAGCAGCCAATCATCAGGCGGAAATTAAGATAGAAAGCAAAAAAGGTGAAGGAACCACCTTTTGGATGATATTTTCAGAAGAGGTGTGGAGAAGAAATGAAGATATTGATTATAGATGATAATCTTTCACTTCGCTATATGTTAAGTGAAATCTGCGAGCATGCAGGCTGGACCCCCATGGCCTGTGAAAATGGAGCTGTAGGGGTACAAAAATTTTCAGAAGAACATCCCGACCTCGTCCTGGTCGATTATCATATGCCGGAAATGGATGGAATTGAAGTAGTAAGGGCAATCAGGGAAATAAACCATGTTGTTCCCATTCTTGCTCTGACCGTTGATGAAAGGCAGGAAATCGCAGATGAATTTCTCCAGGCAGGAGCTACTGATTTTGCCTTAAAACCGGTCAAAGCTCCCGACATCATTGCCAGGATTCAATTGCACGCACGATTGGCCAATGTTTTAAACTATAAAGACAGTGAAGAAGTTTTTACTGTTAAAGGGATCAGCAAAGCCACCTTGTCTCATATTATTCAATGCCTCTCTTCAAAAGCCCATCCTGTATCTGTAGCAGATCTTTCAAGAGAAGCAGGTCTGGCATACCCGACTGTCTATCGTTATATCATGCACCTTCTGGAGGATGGAAGGGTGGTTCAGGAGGAGAGTCAACAAAGGATTGGAAGACCAAAAAAACTTTATAAATGGTTTACTAATTAGTCCTGCCTATGATGGCAGGACTTTTTTAAATCGAGGGGTAGTGAACGGCTGGAGAGTTAAGATTTATGTTTTTTTCTTTTTTTTCTGTAGAAGTCCCTTGCAACGTCTCCTTATAATACAGTTATGAATTTTCTAACTATTCTCATTTCCGATTGTGCTTTTCGCCGTTCGGTTCAACAGCAGGATAGAATACTTAAAGGAGGCATCATTATATGGAACACTTTGGCTTATTATCACTACTACCTTCTGTACTGGCGCTTGCTCTCGCCATTTGGTCTAAGAGGGTAATTCCCTCATTGCTTGTCGGAATATTAGTTGGAACGATCATAATTGATGCTAATGCAAATGGCTTTCTACATTCCATTCTTTTTTCTATCGTCAATCTTTTTAGTGCCATTGCGGGTCATCCGGGTAATGAGGAGCTTGGACTTCGCGGTATGGGATTGATGAGCAGCCCGGGTAGAGCCGAAATCATCATTGTCATTTTATTGCTGGGTGCATTTATCGCCGTTTTAAACCGGTCCGGAGGGGCATTCGCCTTTGGAAAGTGGTTGTCTGGAAAGGTAAAGTCAGAGTCTGGGGCACAACTATCTACCGTTGCCATGGGGAGTTCATTATTTACTAGTGCCTACTTCAGCTCCTTGGCCACAGGTACTGTTTTTAAGCCAATATATGACCGCATGAAAATTTCACGGGAAAAACTGGCTTTCTTTCTCGATTCGACCTCTGCTCCTATCAATGTCCTGGTCCCAATTTCCGGTTGGGTTGCCTTTATGGGAGCTTTAATGGTAGACAATATTCCCGGGGTGAATGATCCTATCCTCGGTTTGATGAAGACCATTCCCTATAACTTTTATAACTTAGTCATCATCGGATTCGTACTTCTGCTTGCCAGTGGAAAAATAAAAGATTTTGGTCCTATGAAAAAAGCAGAAGAAAGAGCACGGAATCATACTTATCGTAATGAACTGGAGCAGACGGCAGCCGAGGCCTCAGCTGCAGCTGAAATGGGAATTAAAAAAGGGAAAGTTTCTGATATGATTCTTCCACTGGGCGTTTCAGTCGGCCTCCTTGTTGTATTAGGTTTATGGAATTATACGATTTCCCCTATGCTAGAAACGGCCAAATTACCGTTAGGCGGAAACCAGATGCTGATCATCAGTTTTTCTGTGGGGCTTTGTATTGCCTTTATCAAGTACACAGCCAGTAAATTAATGAGCCCTAAAGAATTCCTGGATGAGATGATGGAAGGAAGCAAATCAGTCATCCTGGGGGCCGTCATCATTACATTAGCTGTCACTCTTGGAGATATCATGAGAGCCGCTGCTCCTGAAGGAACCGGCGCAGCCATGTATATTGCTGAAGTAGCAGGCGGGGTGATTCCTTCGGCAATTATTCCTGTTTCTGTTTTCTTGCTGGCTGCCTTTGTTTCTTTCTCAATGGGAACATCCTGGGGAACTTGGGCCATTATGATGCCAATCGCTGTAACCCTGACCCTTGCAACGGGTGGAAATCCATTTCTCGCTGCTGCAGCCGTATTATCAGGCGGAACATTCGGCGACCATACCTCTCCGATTTCAGACACGAGTGTCATGTCTTCAGTGGGAGCCGACTGTGAACATATGGATCACGTCAACACGCAGCTGCCATATGCCCTGACTGCAGCCGGAATAAGTTCAGTCATCTTTTTGATTGCTGGTTTTGTACTGTAATAACTAATGTAATTCCTTAAGTAACCTGGAAGAGAGACAAACCGCCCCGGTATTGTCTCTCTTTATTTTCTATGAAAACTTTAACACTTTAAAGCACTAAGAGGGACAGTCCCTCTTAGCGCTTTAAA
The DNA here is from genome assembly GCF_046237645.1 of Rossellomorea sedimentorum. GTDB lineage: Bacteria > Bacillota > Bacilli > Bacillales > Bacillaceae_B > Rossellomorea > Rossellomorea sedimentorum. Next base: position 602,291 of record NZ_CP143546.1, on the reverse strand, counting down.
GTAGTAAAGTTTGGTCTCCTATCATTTCAGGGAATAAGGAAAAAACCAATTAGTAGGAGGATGTCTCATGAAACTGCATAATGGAAATTTATATTGGCCGTCTACATACACATATACACAAACACATGATAAGAACCTCCCGGCGGACGGGCATTATGATGTTGTCATAGTGGGAGCCGGAATGTCCGGTGCCTTATGTGCCTATACACTCGTTGAAGCGGGAATGAAAGTAGCAATGGTGGATAAACGAACTGCTGGAGCAGGAAGTTCTTCTGCCAATACGGGACTTTTACAATATTCAAATGATATTATGCTTCACGAGTTAATCGGACAGATTGGAGAGCAAAAGGCTGTTCGTTTTTATAAATTATGTCTGGAGGCTGTCGACCTCTTGGAAAAAACCGCGGAATCGCTGCCTGTTGACGCTCATTTTACAAGAAGAAACAGCATCTGTTTTGCAAGCAGGTCAGAACATGCCGAAAAGCTTCGCAAGGAATATGAGACCTTGAAACATCATGGTTTTCCGGTTGATTTCTGGAGCGGGGAAGAGCTCAAAAATCACCTGCCGTTTAGCAAACCTGCTACACTGGTTACAAAAAAAGATGCTGAAGTAAATCCATACCGGTTTGTGACTGGAATCATAAAGTACCTGCTCGAACATGACGTAGACATTTACGAGCATACAGAAGTCTTAAATTCAGAGGATAAAAAAGATTATGTGGTTCTTACGACAAACCGCGGAAGTTTATCAGCCGGCCATGTAATTTTCTGCACTGGTTATGAGGCCTCCGGAATTGGTAAAAATATCGGAGCGTCAATTAATAGATCCTATGCCATCGCAACAGAGCCTGTTAAAGATTTATCTTCCTGGTGGGAAAGAGCTTTAATCTGGGAAACTAACAGACCATACTTCTACTTAAGAACGACAAGTGATAATCGTATAGTCGCCGGCGGCTTGGATGAGGATCTTCCCGAAGCACCACAGAGCCAGGAGGTTATTGATAAGCACGGAGAAAGAATTAGCAATGAAATCAAGATCCTGTTTCCCGGCATTGAGATTGACATTTCACACGCATGGGGAGCGAGCTTCGGCGAATCCCTGGATAATCTGCCATTCATCGGCTTTGCGCCTGAGAAAAACCGCACCCTTTATCTCCTTGGGTATGGTGGGAATGGAACAGTATACAGTATGCTTGGATCTATCATCCTGAAAGATTTAATTCAAGGGAACCCTAATACAGATGCAGAAATTGTTAAGCTGGATCGTTGATACTTTAACACTTTAAAGCGCGAAGAGGGACTGTCCCTCTTCGCGCTTTAAAGGACTAAAGAGAGGTATTTCGCAACCTCAGCGAAACACCTCTCTTTCTTCCCAATAATTTATTTTACTAGATACACTCGGGCTTCGTACGGACGAAGTTCTACCCGTTTGATATCTTCTTCACCATCTACATTGTAGTTGCTGATGAACAATTCTTTAGTTCCGCCTTCCAGTTCAGCCGGCAGTTCGAACACCGGTGTGTCACTAGAGAAGTTCAGCATGACAATCATCTTCTGCCCTTCATACTCTCGTACGTACGCATAGATTTTGTCATGGTCCGGTATGATGAGATCATAAGAACCGTAAACCATGATCGGGTTTTCTTTGCGAAGCTGAATCAATTTTTTATAGTAGTAGAAAACAGAGTTTGGATCCTCCACTGCCTGCTTCGCGTTGATTTCTTTGTAATTCGGGTTGACCTGGATCCAAGGTGTGCCTGTTGTGAAACCGCCATGGTCGCTGTCATCCCATTGAATCGGGGTACGGGCATTGTCTCGTCCTTTTACATAGATGGATTCCATGATCTTATCATGATCTTCACCGTTTTCCATGACTTTTTCACAATACATATTGAGGATTTCAATATCCTTGTAGTCATTGATCGAATTGAATCGGACATTCGTCATCCCAAGCTCTTCTCCCTGGTAGATGTACGGAGTCCCTTTTAATGTATGAAGGAATGTGGCCAGCATCTTCGCCGATTCCACGCGGTACTCCTTGTCGTTTCCGAAGCGGGAAACCATACGCGGCTGATCATGATTGTTCAGGTACAAGCTGTTCCAGCCTTCCTGCTCCAGTCCTTTTTGCCACTTTGTAAAACTGTCGCGAAGAGCGCTCATTTTCATCGGGCGGAGATCCCATTTTCCTCCCGGGCCTGAGTCTAGGTCAACATGCTCGAATTGGAATACCATGTTCACTTCTTTTCTGTCTTCAGCTGTATAAAGCTTGGCTTCTTCCACATCCACACCCGGCATTTCCCCTACGGTCATGACCTCATAGCCGGAAAGAGCTTTTTCATGCATCTCCTGCAGGTAGTCGTGGATTTTCGGCCCGTTCATATAATACTTGCCGCCCGGGGCATACTTGCGCCCTTCAGACAGCTCAGCATCCGGAAGTCCGTCCACTTTTGAAATAAAGTTGATGACATCCATCCGGAAACCGTCGATTCCTTTATCCAGCCAGAATTTCATCATGTCATAGACTTCTTCGCGCAGCTTCGGATTCTCCCAGTTCAAGTCAGGCTGCTTTTTGCTGAATAAATGAAGGAAATATTCTTGCGTCTGTTCATCATACTGCCAAGCAGAGCCGCTAAAGCAGGATTCCCAGTTGTTTGGTTCCTTCCCGTCTTTTCCTTCTCTCCAGATATAATAGTCGCGATATGGATTGTCTTTTGATTTTCTTGATTCCACGAACCATGCATGTTCATCCGAGCTGTGGTTGACCACAAGATCCATGATCAGTTTGATGCCGCGGTTATGCATTTCTTCTAAAAGACGGTCCCAGTCAGCCATTGTACCGAACTCATCCATGATGCCGCGGTAGTCGCTGATGTCATAGCCATTATCATCATTCGGAGATTGATAGACCGGTGAAAGCCAAATGACGTCGATACCGAGTTCCTTCAGGTAATCCAGCTTTGAGATAATTCCGTTGATATCACCAATCCCATCACCGTTGGAATCTTTGAAACTGCGAGGATATATTTGATAGATGACCGCTTCTTTCCACCATTGTTTAGTCATTTGTAATGTCTCTCCTTTGTCATGGATAGTATGTTGATTATAACATGCAAACGTTTGCATTAATAGTCATGCAGAAAGAGACACTTCATATAATATCTCTTTTAATTCAGTAAATTACCTTATAAAAAGAGCCGGCTCCTAAGGCCGACTCTTAACATTTTATACTTGGTAGATTCTAGCTTCATAAGGCGCGAGCTTATGGTGATCCGAAATTTCATAGTTTCCGAGAAGCAAGTCCGCATCTTCAAAGGAGATGAATGGGCTCCAGTTTCTTTCTACTGTCTGATCGGAAATATTCAAGAGTACAAGCCATTTTGTTCCTTGATCCTCACGGTAATAGGCATAGACTTGCTCGTCTTCTTCCAGAATCGATTCATAGGTTCCGTAAGTCATGACTTCATTTTGTTTTCTTAAGTTAATCAGCTTTTGATAAAAGAAATAAATGGAGTTCTGGTCTTGCAACGCCTTTTCAACATTGATCTCCTGATAGTTTGGATTGATATTGATCCAAGGTGTGCCCTCTGTAAAGCCGGCATTTTCTTCAGCATTCCATTGCATCGGGGTTCTTGAATTATCACGCGCTAATGGCAGCAGCTCTTCGAAGACTGCTTGCGGGTCTCTTCCTTTTCCTACTTCTTCTTCGTATTTATTTTTCATGGCGATGTCATTGTAGTCTTCAATGGAATCAAAACAAACACCTGTCATGCCAATCTCTTCGCCCTGATAAATATAAGGTGTACCCGGAAGTGTGTGGAGCATGGTTGCAAAGCACTTTGCAGATTCCTCGCGATAGATTGTGTCATTCCCAAAACGGGTTACGAGGCGTGTGTGGTCATGGTTGTTCAAAAATTGCGAGTTCCAGCCACGGCCCCACAGTGACTCATACCACCTTTTCTGGATGGATTTGAACTTCAGCATGTCCCAATTTTCCATGTAGTCGCACACTTCAAAATGGAAAAGGGCATGAAGTTCCTTGCGCTCCTCTTCAACGTACAGCGGGCCCTCTTCCGCTTTTACAAACGCCAGTTCACCGACCGTCAGCAAGTCATAATGCTGAAGCACCTTTTCGTGCATTTCCTGGAGATACTCGTGGATACCCGGGTTGTTCCCAAGATAAGAGATGTCTTCGGGATTCTCTGCGTCCGGGAATCCTTCCTGTTTGGCGAGGATTGCAATCGCATCCATGCGGAAACCGTCTACCCCTCTGTCCAGCCAGAATTTCATGATGCGGTAGATTTCTTCCCGGACTTCACTGTTTTGCCAGTTGAGGTCGGGCTGCTCCACGGCAAAAGAGTGGAAGTAATACTGTTCTGTTGTTTCATCGTACTCCCAAGTTGAAGGGCTGAAATAAGAACGCCAATTGTTCGGCTCATCTCTCCAGATGTACCAGTCGCGCTTTGGGTTATTCTTGGAAGAACGGGATTCAAGGAACCATGGGTGTTGATCAGACGTATGATTGACGACGAGGTCCATGATCATTTTCATCCCGCGGGCATGAATTTCATCGATGAGACGCTGGAAAGTATCCATTGTGCCTGCTTTCGGCATGATGGCACAGTAATCTGAAATGTCATACCCGTTATCCACGTCAGGAGATTCGAAACACGGATTCAGCCAGATGACATCCACTCCAAGATCTTTGATGTAATCAAGCTTCTGGATCACTCCCTCCAGATCTCCATAACCGTCTCCATTGCTATCTAAAAAGCTGCGCCAGTACACCTGGTACACAACTGCTTCTTTCCACCATGTTTTGTCCATTACAATTCTCTCTCCTTCAGTTGAACTATTCATTTTACAGCTAGTATACTATGTAAACGTTTACCTATGTAGAAAAAAATTATGGAGAATGTTTGTGCTTTAACACTTTAACGTGCGAAGAGGGACTGTCCCTCTTCGCACGTTAAAGCACTAAAGTCCCCTAGATAATTAAAAGAGACAGCCTCTCATCGGCTGTCTCTCCTATTACTCTATTAAGCTTCCGGTTCAAATGTCTGACAATCGGTTTCTTCACTTTTTCTTGCTTTGCTGTTACTGTGACTGCTTACAAAGATCTGGTCAGCTGTGCATTTTCGGCCATCTCGATTGTATACACAGTTACTTACTTCGCATAATACATCTTGTGCCATAGCTGCACACCTCCTTAGTTTTTAGTGAACGTATTCTCTAAAACGATAGATGGAGTCGATTGTACCTTTGTATTATGTATATACCCTCAAGAGATGTGTTTAATCATTAAACCCTTCCACGAACTGAAAAACTCCGGGCTTATGATAAGCCCGGAGTCAATTTAATTTTTTTAGTCCTCTTCTTCTTGTTCTTCAAGGTCCTCTATAAGATTCTTCATTTCTGCGATTTCTTTTCGCTGTGCTTCAATGATTTCCTGAGACAATTCTTTTACACGTGGATTATCAATTTCGGCACGCTCACTTGTTAGAATCGCAATAGAGTGATGGGGAATCATCGCTTCCATGTAGTCCTGGTCATCCACCAACGTCTGGCTTCGCAGTAAGAACAAGGAAATTCCGAATACAAGAATGCTTCCGACCACTATCCCGATATTGGCTTTCTTATTTTTTAACATATGAGTCATAAATGCCAGCATGATGACAGCCATGGTCGCACCCATCAACAGTGCCATATAGGCCCTTGTCTCACTGAAGAAGACATGGTCGACTTTATAAGTGCTTAGATATTTGAACATGAACATAACAATGGTCGACGTGATCACCATTGCTCCGAAACGTAAATAGGGCTTCAACCTGCTCACTCCTTTAGAATTCTTTTGTTTCTTTTCATACCCGAATTCTTTCAGAGTATGCATCAGGAGCCCTTTAGTCCTTTAAAGCACGAAGAGGGACTGTCCCTCTTTGTGCTTTAAAGCGTTAACGCACTGAAAGGGACTGTCCACGGGTGTTGATTAACCATAATATGTAAAACAAACGGTATCATTAGACAAAAAAAGCCACTCTCTTTTAGAATGATTGTTACCGCTAACAACACTAAAAAGGAGAGTGGCTTCATTGACTAACTTTAACAAATTATCAGAGGTACTTCAAACGTTCATTACTGACGAAGAGGTGGAAAACCTGTGTGAAGAGTGGGGTTATCATGACACCGCGAGAAAATTTTCCGCCAAAGATTTGGTACGCTTCTTTGTCATTTCCTCTGCGAAAGATTGGAAAAGCTTTCGAGATGCCGAAACCAAGATGCCTCAGGAAGACAGTTTGCCTTCCGTTGACCACTCGACCCTCGCTAAAAAAGCTCAAAACGTCCCTTATCAGATCCTTCAAAAATTGTTCTCTCGTTTAGTCAATCGCTTAGGACGTGGAATGCGCCGAGCGCTGTTCAAGCCCTATAAACTATTCGCGGTTGATTCCACAACCATTACGTTTCAACATCCAGATATGAGCTGGGCGGGTTACACCCGTACCCGCCACGCTATTCGGCTCCATACAAAGTTCGATGTAGAGGAAGGACAGCCTACCCAAGTCATCCATACAACCGGACGGCACCACGATGTCATGGTGGCCCCCAAGTTGTATGAAGACACGGAGCCTCTTTCCATCATCACCGCAGATAGAGGCTATGCACGAACGAAAGACTTTGAGGATTTACACGAAGACCACCAATTTTTTGTGATTAGAGTCGCCAGCTCCTTCTCTCTCTCGGAAGAGATGGAACACAGTGTACCTCTTGATGAAGAGGGCAATGTGAAGGAAGACCTGACAGCCTTTATCGGAAAACGGACCCGCAAAACAAAGTATCGATTCAGATTGGTTACGTTCACTGATAACGAAGGAAATAAAATAAAAGTAGCCACGAACTTAATAATGATGTCTCCTGATGACATTGCTTATATCTATAAACTCCGCTGGCAAATTGAGTTATTTTTCCGATGGGTAAAAGGTAATCTGGATCTGTCCAATCTCTTTGGGAATTCACCGAATTCTGTTTATAGCCAGGTTTATGGCACTCTTATCGGTTACTTTCTTTTACGGTGGATTTACAATGAAACGAAGGAAGAGTGGGCTATCTTACACTCTTTCACCTTCATAGAATTTACCCGTCGTTACGTGGCATACACCTTACCTGTGGAGGTAAGGTGTGCCGTTAAATCACTTTTTCAACGAAGGGGAAGTCTGTGTAAATCAGCTGGAAAAATATAGCTAATCAACACCCGTGGACTGTCCCTTTTAGTGCGTTAATAAGGTAAAGCTATTTGAGGTTCCATTTACGCAGCGTAAAGCTTGCATGGCCAGAAGCACTGAAGCGGATGCTTTCATCGTTTGGTGAAGGGTATACGCGCGATGTGAAACACTCTTCGCCATCATTCAGGAAGATTTCAATGGATGATGTATCAAGGAAGATTCGCATGGACTTCAGTTCTTTCAGTCTGCATTGTCTCTTCTCTGCAAGGCCGTCCACATAGCTTTTTCGCTCCAGCGTGAAAACACCTTGCTCCGGGTTATACACCACCCGGCAGCCATCGGCAAACGAGATATCCAGCCGGCCGCCGGAAACCGCCACATCGCTCAATTCAAGGTCTACTGCCTTACCTTCCACACCATCAAACTGACGGCTTTCTTTTTGCAGTTCTACGGAATACCCAACAGCCTCGCCATTTCGAAGCTCTGCCTGCTCCTCAAGTGGAACCTGCTGCACTTTCCCGTCAACCAGTTTTAACTCCCTCGGTATCGTCATGCAGTGCACCCACTTATGCTGGATCGTCGGATGAGCCTGCTCGTCCTGATCCGGCACACTCATCCAGGCAAATAGAATCCTTCTGCCTTTATGATCGAGGGTCGTCTGCGGAGCATAAAAATCAAACCCTCTGTCCAGTTCTTCAAATGCTCCGTGCTCATATTCACCTTTTTCACTATCGAACTGCCCGGCAACATAGCCGGCCTGATAGACGTTTTGATATTCCATTCCCTTAGGCTCCAGCCCCTGAGGAGAAAAGACAAGCACATCTTTTCCGCCAAGGTTGAACAGATCAGGACATTCAAACATATAGCCGAAATAGCCGAGCTTTCCGTCATCCCCTCCGGCAAGGATTCCTTCATAAGTCCAGTTTTCCAGGTCCTTCGACTTCAACAGGGCTACCGAGCCGTTCAGGTTTTCCGTTTGCGCACCCACGACCATAAGATAAGTGCCGTCCTGTTCCCAGACTTTTGGATCCCGGAAATGAGGGGTGAATCCATCGGGTAATTTCACGACAGGTCCTTTTTTATCAAAGGCAATGCCGTCGTCAGAAATCGCCAGACATTGATACGTCTCTCGATTTCCCTCTTCATCCTTCACATTCCCTGTATAGAAGGCATAGATTTTGCCATCATGTTCAATCGCACTTCCGGAGTAGCAGCCATTTTTTTCATACCACTCGGAAGGTGTCAATGCGATTTCTTCATGTTTCCAATTGACTAAATCCGTTGAAGAATAATGGCCCCAGAACTTGGCTCCGTGCCCCGTTTTAAACGGCATCCATTGATAGTAAAGATGATAAACGCCGTTATGCTCAATGAAACCGTTCGGATCATTCAGCAGTCCGACAGGAGGCATCAGGTGATACTTTAGACGGTACGGGTCTTGTTCCACAACTGAATGATTTTTTTCTACAGCTTCATAGGCCTGAGACCTTAGTTCCTGATCCCTCGTCATTCCTGACCATCTCCTTTATCGAGATGACTCTTTACCTCTTCAAGAGTCGGCAGCGCCGTCATCGCTCCTTTTGTAGAAGCGGCAAGCGCTCCGGAAACCGCAGCAAGGGAAGCCATTTCTGCTGCCTGGTCCGCACTCAACGAAGCGATGTCTCCTTCAAATTCATTCAGACGGTACAGCATACCGGATACGAAGGCATCACCGGCACCTGTCGTGTCCACTGCTTTTACCTTCATCGCCGGCACATGCTTATGACCGCCTTTTGTATAAACGTGGCACCCTTCCGCTCCCATCGTGATGATCATCAGAGGAATGTTGTAGTCCTTCATTTTTTCCACACCGGCTTCCAGCTCTTTTTCCCCTGTGATAAATTCAAGTTCTTCCTCTGAAATCTTCAGGAAATCTGCTTCCCTAAGCATGGACTTTATCGTTTCTCTCGCATTATCTTCTGTATCCCACAGTCCTAATCTCAAGTTTGGATCATAAGAGACAAGCATTCCGTTTTCCTTGGCCAGCTTCACAGCATGGTGTGTCGCTTCTTTGGCAGGACTGGAAATCATGGAAATCGAACCAAAGTGAAGAATCTTATGAGAAGTGAAATCCGCTTCATCAATCTCCCCCGCTTCCAGGAACCTGTCCGCACTCGGGTCGATGTAAAAGTCGAAGCTTCTCTCGCCGTCCTCGGCATTCGTGACAAACACGACGCCTGTTCTCGTGTCAGGTGTCAGGAACATCTGGTTCGTTCGCACTCCGTAGTTCTTCAATGTTTCTTTTAAAAATTCACCCAGGACATCCTTGCCCACTTTTCCTAAAAACGTAGACTTTGTGCCCAGGCGTGCCAGCCCGACCGAAACATTCGCAGGCGCACCGCCAGGACTTTTTTGATAAGAAATATTTTCTTGATCAAGAGGGATAAAATCAATCAGGGCCTCGCCCAATGAGATAATGCCATTTTTCATATACGTATCCTCCCACTCACTCTTTACATACAGGAAGGGGCTGACCTTTGTATGAAGTCAACCCCTCTGTTCTTTTTTATTCAGTCTTGCTGTGTTAATCCAACTCTCTTTTGTATGCTGATTTCCGCTCCAGGTGCGTGACTCCGCGGGGCGGGCGGTGAGCCTCCTCAGCTTCGCTTGCGGGGTTACGTTCCGGTGGGTACGTAACCTTGGTCTCACCTGTCATCAAAAGTGGAAGCGCCCTGATCAGACCCGACAGGCAAATGTTCCTGAGAGAAAAAAGGTGATCTTTCCTTTTATTCTCTCAGGGTTATTTGACCCCGAGGGGCTGGGCGCTGGAACCAGACGCCTGCTAGTCCCGCAGGAGATCGCACGCCTTCCGCTTCAATCAACTTGGATATACAGAGAGAGAGTAATAATTCTTCGGAAAAGCTCACCCTTTACTAATACAGCCTAAAATAGAAACCAAGCACTATTATTTCGTCTCTTCTTTCCATCCCAGGATAAGAGTAGCTGCAAAAGCACCAGCAACCGCGATGATGAATCCAATTCCGTAATTGATCGGGTCTTGTGCGATGGCAAACATCGGAATACCCGTCAAGCCGATACCATTGGCTGCTACTTGAGTGAATACCACATAGGCCCCACCAAGCGCACCACCGATCGCAGCCCCGATGAACGGACGTCTATGTTTCAAGTTTACCCCAAAGATCGCCGGCTCAGTAATACCTAGGAATGCTGATACAGCAGCCGGTACTGCAATTTCTTTTGTTTTTTTGTTTTTTGTTCTAAAGAATACTGCTAATGTCGCGCCGCCTTGTGCCACATTCGCCATTGCCCAGATTGGCAGCAGGTAGTTCGCTCCAACGTTAGCCAAAAGTTCCGCCTCAATCGCATGGAAGCTGTGATGCACGCCTGTTAATACGATTGTGGAGTACAGTCCGCCGAATACCAGACCTGCGATAGGTCCGGCTGTGTTGTATACTACGTCAAGGACAGTTGTGATTCCGTTACCTAGTGTCCGTCCGATTGGACCGACAATCAGTAGTGCAACAAACCCTGTGAAAATGACTGTTAAAAACGGTGTAACTAGTAAATCAATTGTATTTGGAACAACTTTTCGTAATCCCTTTTCAATTTTAGCCATGATATAAACGGTCAGTAATACTGGAATGACGGTACCTTGATACCCAAGCATTTGAACGCCGAAACCAAAGAAGTCCAGTGTGGACGGCTCTGCATTTGCCAATCCCCACGGATTCAACAAAGCAGGGTGCGTCATAATTCCCCCGATGACAGCTCCAAGGTATCCATTTCCGCCAAATTCTTTCGCTGCACTGAAACCGATCAGAATAGGCAGGATGATGAAGGCCGCAGACGAGAACATATCAAGCATGACGACTAGCCCGCTCTCAGGATCTACCCAGTTATACGTTTTCATGAGTCCAAGCAGACCCATCAGCATACCCGCAGCAACGATTGCCGGGATGATTGGAACAAAAATGTTAGACAGTGTACGTGCGAAACGCGCGAACGGATTCATCTTTCTTTTCGCGGCATCGCTGTGGGATACTCCTTCTTTAGCAGAGTCATCTTCCATCGATGCGCCTACTAACGGTCCGAATTCTTGATAGACCTTGTTGACCGTCCCGGTACCAAAGATGATTTGGAACTGTCCTGAGCTTGAGAACGCTCCTTTTACGCCATCCAATTCTTCGATGGCCCCTTTTTCTACTTTGCTTTCATCATCTATCACTAAACGAAGGCGGGTGGCACAGTGTGTTGCACTGATGACATTGTCTTTGCCGCCTAACAATTTAACAAGCTGTTGAGCTGTTTCCTGATGATTCATGATGTTTTCCTCCTTAACATGTTTCCGGGAAGTACCGATAAAAAAAGACAAGACCTAAAATGTACAAGAAAAGGGTAGAGGTAGGTCAAAGAGAGACGATCTACCTGTGCCGTCTTATACATTCTAGGTCTTGCCTGCATTATCAGTAACAATCCCGCGCTATTAAATTTATAGTTGAATTCTATACCATGAAAACGTTATCGTCAATACTTTTTTATTGGTTGTATTTTAAAATTTTGTTGCTATTTAATATGAGGTTCAAGAGATATAGCCATCTTTTACAGAAGTCACCCTGTTCAGTTAGATAAGCCCTTGTACCCGAAGGAAAAATCCGGCCTATGGATTTTTCCAATAGCAACAACCTATACGAATACAGCCTGCTTATTTCACCAACCTTTGGATATGCAATGCGATATAGGCTACTTCCGAGTATGGAAACTTGATATCATATTCCTCACTTAAGTAATCCAATGTCTTTTTGGAACACTCGAATGCTTCTTCATATTTCAATTTGATCAGCTCCAGCATATCTTCATCAATCGGGGAAAACTGATCACCCTTTTCTATCCTGTTCAAAGCAAAACGGAGATGGGTAATCAAGCGTTGATAGTCAATGCTTGTTTCCTCGATTTTTTTGCCCATAAGTGATTCCACTTTTGAAACAAAGTCCTTCAGGATGGAGGCTTGTTTCAAAGATTCTCCCATGGAAGGTGCATCCATTTTGGCAGTATGGATATGCAGAGCAATATGCGCCACCTCATCTTCCGGGATGTCGACACCGAGCTTTTCCATAATCCGCTCTTTTGCCCATAGGCCGATCTCGTACTCTTTCTTGTACAGCATCTTGATTTCATTCAGCAGTTTATTCTGGATCGGTATTCCCTGCTGGAGCCTTTCCAGAGCAAAGGCAAGGTGGTCGGTTAACGCAATATGGATATGATCACTCAAAGGGGCTGCCAAATGGCCTTCGGCGTAACTGATGATATCTTCTGCGACCTCCACGTAACTCTCTGGCAGCGTGGAGAGCAGCTGTTGAAATTTTTCTGAGGAAGATTCCCGCAGGACGAAAATCTTTTCAATTTTATCCTTCGGGACAATATCATTCCGTTTTTTCTGAAAAGCAATTCCGCTTCCCATTACAATTTTCTCCTGAGGGCCATCAATCACGACGACTGCATTATTATTCAAAACTCTAAAAATCCTCATTAAAACCCTCCGTACACATACTCCTTTTAATATTACCACCCGCCCATAAAAAAATGCCATAACAAGGTTTCTGCTTTACCCCTTTAAAGCGCTAAGAGGGACAGTCCCTCTTAGCGCTTTAAAGCATCAACGCACGCAAGGAACTGTCCCTATAGACTTTCATGAGCGGTCATTAACTTTCCGTTGAATCTTTCTCTTTCACTGTGAACTGTTTGATGATCCCCTGCAGGGCTTCACTTAGTTCATTGAGATTCTCTGCAGAGTGTGCGATGGTTCCCATCACTCCCACCTGTTCTTCTACAGATGCCAATACTTCTTCAGAAGAAGCTGCCGTTTGTTCAGCAACGGCTGAAACACTTTGAATGGAAGCAAGAATGCCTTCACTATGAGTGGTCACCGTGGAGATTTCCGAGTCGAGCTTTTGAACAGCCTCGATAATTTGTGACATGGAGTCCGAAATTTGATTGAATTGGCTTCCTGTGTCCATTACGGCCCCATTAAGCTTCGTCGTAATTTCATTTGAGTTCGCCATCGCCATGACCGTTGTCTCTGTTTCTTTTTCAATGGCATTGATCATTCTTTGAATTTCAGCTGTGGCATTGTTTGTACCTTCTGCCAGCTTGCGGACCTCTTCCGCAACAACAGCAAATCCTTTCCCTGATTCTCCTGCCCGTGCCGCTTCAATACTCGCATTCAATGCCAGCAGGTTTGTTTGCTGGGAAATCGCATCAATCGTTGTGACAATATTGGAGATATCTTTAACACTGTTAGAGAGTTTTGTGATACCCATGCTTATTTTTTCAGATGCTTCAGCTGTCGCTTCATTGGATTCCTGAAGGAAAAACACCTTTTCTTTCCCGAGCTTGATCGCTTCTGTGGACTGCCCCGTCAAGGTATGGATCATTTGGTTCTGGCTGTTCATCTTTCCAATCGCATTATAAAGGTCTTCCGACTTCTGGTTGGTAGATTCGATATCTGCGGCCTGCGCGACGGACCCCTGGGTAATCTCGTTCATTGCCCGGCCCATTTCTTCACCTGTCGCACTCGTTTCCTCTGTTAATGCCGAAAGCTCCATCGCCGATTGTGATACTTGTGTGCTCGTATTCTGAATGTTCGCCAGGATCGTTCTTAACTGCCCCGCCATCTTGTTAAAGGCTTTACCTAATTGGCCAATCTCATCTTCTGATTCAGGAAGTTCTGCAACGTTCAAATCACCCTCAGAAATCAAAAGTGATGTTTTTGTGATTTGCTCCATTTGTTTCAGTTTGCTTCTGCTTACAAAATAGAAAATCAGCAAACCGGTGATGGTAATGATAACGGACACTCCAAGAATCAAATACAATAAATCATTTAAAGAATCATAGAACTCTTGCTCATATGCTCCGACTCCAATATTCCAGTCCCAAGGTTCATAGTAGGACATATAGACAATCTTGTTTCTTTCAGCAGTCTCGCCTGCATTTTTCCAAGAGTATTCATAAAAACGGTCGTCAACCTTTTCTGCTTTTGCTGCTTTGACGATATCCTGGACTACATATTGACCGTTTGAGTTCTTTACATCTTTTTTGCTTTCACCGATCGGTATAACTGGGTGAAGCTGAGCAATATGATTAGAATCATACGCCATCAGATATCCTTCGTTTTTATAGACAAAAGAAGATTGCGAGAAGTCATAGACCGTTTTCCCATCTTTCGTCTGGGGAGGTCCGACCAATAACTCTCTTGCCTGCTCCTGTGCTTCTTTCAGTGTCATGTTCCCTGCTTCAACCTGCTGATTTAAAAGGTCCATTGCGGAGATTGAGTTGCTCACAATATGCTGCAGATCCAACTTTCCGCTCTTAATGAGTTCGTTCTTCGCAAAGTTATAGCTTAATAATCCAAGAGTGGTGGTAGCGACGAGGATCAATATCGTGATACCGAATAATAACTTTGTGGAAATCTTGTTGAATTTCATAGCTCTGCCCCTTTGTCGAAATATTTAGATTAGTCCTCTTTTTATATCGGTTTTAAAAGCGTTTTCTATAGGCTTGTTTCATATTTTTTCTTTCTGCCAATGTTTCCCTTTAGTACTTTAAAGCGCGAAGAGGGACTGTCCCTCTTCGCGCTTTAAAGCACTAAAAAAGGGAATGGATTCTGTACAATCCATCCCCTCTATCAATATAAGTCTACCCTGCTGGAATTTTCCTTTTGTCTTTGAATGCTGAAAAGTAACCCCTGAACGTTTTGAACACTTTAGTTGATTGGTCAGGCTGATTTTTCACGTCACTCTCTTCTCCAGAAGAAGTTCCACCTGAATTTTCTTCCACCTCTTCACCATGAAGGCTTCCAATAAGTGCCGGAGAAAAAATACGGCTTCCGTCCATAATCATCCGGATGGAGGAAACAAATTCCTCGCTGGAACTATCTTTGGGTAAGTACCCTTTGATATCCCCCTGGACTTTTTCAAAATAACCGGGCTTTGCAAATGTGGTTAAAATGACCAGATTAGATCCGACACCTTTTAAAGCTGCAGCCATGTCATCCTTTTCATGCATTTCAATATCCATAAGACAAATGTCCGGCTGAAGTTCTCTCACAAGAGACAATACCTCATCCTCCCTGCCTGACTGTCCGACCACTTCCATATCATCTTCTAGGTTGAGCAGGGAACCGATTATACCCAGTAAGAATTCCTGGTCCTCTGCGATGACTATTCGAATCATGTTTTTCTCTCCTTATCGGACTTTCTAAGCAAAGACTCTCCTCAATGAATCGAAGGAGAGTCCGTTACAGGTAAAATTAAAGTTCAGGTTTCGCTTCAGCTGTGATCCGGCGGTGATCTGCCATTGTCTTGAGACCTTCTTTAAAGCTCACAAAGTTCTTTTTCTCTTCGTCCCATAGACGGAACTTAAGGGACTGCAAACTAGTTGCAAGCGTGATTGTCGGCACATGCTGGAGGGGTTCAGTACTTGTATGCGCCTCTTCAAGACGATAGTTAGGCACCCGTGGGCTCAGGTGGTGAACATGGTGGTACCCAATGTTACCTGTTAAGAACTGCATGACCTTAGGAAGTTTGTAAAAGGAACTTCCTTCTACTGCTGCCAGCACATATTCCCATTCATTATTTTCTTCAAAATAAGAATCTTCAAAAGTGTGCTGAACATAGAAAAGCCAAATTCCTACAGAGCCAGAAATCATGAAAATCGATCCTTGCACCAGCAGGAATGACTGCCAGCCAAGTGTCATACCGAACAGCACAATCAACGCGACAATGATCACATTCACTAAGTATGTGTTATTGCGTTCTTTCTTACGGGCATTCTTACGGTTGAATCTGTTCTTCAGTAGAAATACATAGATCGGACCAAGAACAAACATTACAAACGGATTGCGGTAAAAACGATAAGCTAAACGCAGTTTAAGCGGCGCTTCTGCGTATTCCTTCACAGTCAGAGTCCAGATGTCCCCTGTTCCCCGCTTATCAAGATTTCCACTTGTAGCGTGGTGAACAGCGTGCTCATGTCCCCACTGGTCAAATGGGAAGAGTGACAATACACCAACGATTGTTCCAACAATCCGGTTGGCACGGCGGCTTTTAAAGAAAGAATAGTGGGTACAGTCATGGAAGATAATGAAGCTACGGACCAGGAACCCTGCCGCAAATATGATTGGAACAAGCGCAAGCCAGTATGAAACCGACAAGCTTTGGTAAGCTAAAATCCATAAAAGGATGAATGGACCGAATGTATTGATGATTTGCCAGACACTTTCCTTTGTTGTTGACTTTTCAAATGGGGCGATTTCTTTTTTTAAGGTTTTCAAGTTTGTCATTTAGTAGAATTCCCTTCATTTGTTGATACTTTCTATTATAGGGAGGTACTAATTTTCCGGTAGTAGTAGGTGTCATACGCAAGATATGACAAATGTCATATAGGGAGGACAAACCCTTTATTCCCAAGGGGTCACGCTGACTGAACACGTTGAATTTTTCTTTAAAAAATAAAAAAACCAGACCTTTTCCTCTGCGTTTTAGAGAAAAATGGTCTGGTTTCAATAGATTTGCCTATTTTTCGTTCCAATAAATAACATTAATACCGAAAGGCAGTTAACACACGTAACGTGTCAGATGAGGAATATTAGATTCTTACTGAACGGTATACCCGCCATCAAGCACAACTGCCTGCCCTGTGATCCCGCGTGCCCCTTCCCCGCAAAGGAAAATCGTATATCCGGAGATTTCTTTTACGGACAGAAGCCTTTTCTGCGGAACAAGCGGATAAATGACGTCTTCCAGAACTTTCTCCAGTTCAACGCCTCGTGTCCTCGCCAAATCCCCGAGCTGATTTCGTACCAGCGGTGTATCAACGTATCCTGGACAAACGGCATTGACCGTCACGCCATGTTCTGCCGCTTCCAAAGCTGCCACCTTTGTCAAACCGATCACACCATGCTTAGCCGAGTTATAGGCCGCTTTGCCGGCAAAACCGATCAGGCCGTTGATGGAAGCCATGTTGATGATGCGTCCGAACCCTTGCTTCTTCATGACAGGAAGTGCATGTTTAATGGCGATGAAAGGCGCCGTCAGCATGACTTTGACGAGCAGCTCGAACTTTTCTGTTGGAAAATCCTCAATGTTGGAAACATACTGCAGACCCGCATTATTAATCAGAATATCGAGCCTTCCATACTGTTCGACCGTTCCCTCGATCGCTTTCACAATATCTTCTTCAGATGTTACGTCACATTTGATTCCGATTGATTCATATCCTAAGTCTGTCAATTTGACAGCAGACTCTTTTACTTTGTCTTCCTGCAAATCAGTCAGGACGACTTTCGCCCCCTGCTCAGCGAAATCTTTTGCAATTTCGTAGCCGATTCCCTGGGCTGCCCCGGTTATTAATACCACTTTATCTTTCACCATAACAAGTCAACTCCTTAGCAGGCCGGCGAACGGGCATGCAATGGTTCAGCCATTACAACACCAAGCACCGGCCATTCGTTAAAATTTGCTCTATTTATGAGTATTATTGCTATTTGAATGAAGTAGTTGATTTCCACTTCAGGTGTGCCACTCTAATCAACCTTTAGTTAACCTATCCAAAAATTCAAAGTAAAAGCAATACTCATTTTAAAAACAGCCTATAATTAAATACCAAGACCAAGCGAGAATAATAGGATGGCAATCGCCAGTCCAATCAGTGGAACAACAACCGTCAGAGCTCCTACCGCACCATAAGCGGCTGCGTGAGTCTCGTTACAGATGGAACGGATCGTTGTCACCACATATCCGTTATGCGGAAGAGAGTCCAGTGCACCGGATGAAATCGCAACCGTACGGTGAAGGGCTTCCGGATTGACGCCCATATCCATGTAGTGAGGCGCAAGGATTGGAAGTGCAATCGCCTGACCGCCGG
Source organism: Rossellomorea sedimentorum (assembly GCF_046237645.1). GTDB lineage: Bacteria > Bacillota > Bacilli > Bacillales > Bacillaceae_B > Rossellomorea > Rossellomorea sedimentorum. The sequence goes on along the minus strand of NZ_CP143546.1, from coordinate 584,157 downwards.
ACGCCGATCCCGTCATACCGGCAATGACACTGACCGCAATCGCTCCGCCGATCAACGGAGATCCCGGAATGCTCGTCATTACGCTAACCGCGGTATCAAAAGCCGGAACTGCCTTTGCAACACCGCCAAAACCGACAACCGCCGCTGTGTTACCAATGGCAATCAGCGCACCGATCGTTCCTTCTGAAACTGCTCCCCAGAACCCTTTGAAGTACTTACGATTTAATAGATAAGCCGAGATGACACCGCCAAGCAGTGCGATGATCAAGGCAGATTGTTTGAACGAATCATGGAAAATGAATGCCAACACCAGTACCACCAATAGCGGAACAAGGCCCGTTAATGGATTTGGCAATTCCCTGCTGCTGTCAATCACAGGGTCTTCCTTGCGTGCTTCGAACCTTTCTCCTTTGGCAACAGCCTTGTTAATCATTTTTCTTAACCACCAATAACCGAATACCGCCATAAATACTGCAACAATCAAACTTACTTCCCATCCTGCATAAGGACTTGTTCCAAGATAATCAATCGGAATCCAGTTCTGGATTTCCGGTGAACCTGCAGACGTCATGGTGAACGTCACGGAACCAAACGCCAATGCAGCCGGAATGAAACGGCGAGGCAGGTCAGCCTGTTTGAACAGACTCACAGCCATTGGATAAACAGAGAACGCTACAACGAATAAACTTACACCGCCGTACGTTAAAACCGCACAGGCAAGGACAATCGCAAAAACGGCATATTTCATTCCAAGTTTATCAACAACGAAGCGTGACACACTGTCAGCTGCCCCGCTATCCTCCATGACCTTACCGAATACGGCACCCAGCAAGAACATCAGATACCAGGAGGCAATGAACCCGGTAAATCCGGCCATATAGTTGCTGACCAGGTTGGCTTCACCTTCTCCTACAAGCTGCGGAAACAGCGGTAATCCACTCAGCACAGCGACAAACAAAGCCGAAATCGGCCCGACGATAAGGATATTCATTCCCCGCATCGTCAAAACAATCAATAAAATAAGTCCCCCAATTAGACCAATCATGCTTAACATGAAAGCTCCCCCTTTGTCCTTTTTATAAGGCTCTTTTCTTAAATTTTGTTGATTTTTAATATGAATTTCAGAAAATACAGCCATAATTCACAGGTAATATCATGGTAAGTAAGAAAAGAGCTGCTCTCCCTGTTCAGAGAGAGAAAACCTTGTACCTAAGGGAAAAATCCGGCACTTGGGATTTTTCCTATATTTACAAAAAATATTATTTCACTTCACTAACATCGAGTTCAGTTCCAGTTGAAGAAACTACATCCTCAACCGTAAAGCCTTCAAACACTTCCACAAGCTTCAAGCCGTTTTCCGTCACATCAATGACCGCTCTTTCTGTGATAATGCGGTCGACAACACCTTTTCCTGTCAGCGGCAAACTGCAATCGCTTACAATTTTAGGAGCACCGTTTTTCGACACATGGTCCATGATGACGATGATTTTTCTTGCTCCATGGACCAGGTCCATTGCACCGCCCATGCCTTTGATCATTTTTCCAGGAATCATCCAGTTGGCGAGATCACCATTTTTAGAGACTTCCATTCCTCCAAGTATGGCCACATCGACATGCCCTCCCCGGATCATGGCAAAAGACTCTGCCGAACCAAAATAGGAAGCTCCCGGAATCGCCGTCACCGTTTCTTTTCCAGCATTAATCAAGTCCGGGTCAACTTCAGTCTCTTCAGGATAAGGACCAATGCCTAAAAGTCCATTTTCCGATTGAAGGATAACATGTTTATTATCCGAAATATAGTTGGCTACCAGCGTTGGCATCCCGATTCCCAGATTCACATAGTCACCGTCATTGATTTCCTTTTCAGCTCTCCTGGCAATCCTTTCTCTGACTGCTGCCTTATCCATACCGTTTCCCTCCTTACTTGCTGACTGTTCTTTTTTCGATTCTCTTTTCCTGTTTGGCTTCTATCATTCTTTGAATATAGATTCCCGGCGTTTGAACGTGATTCGGGTCAATTTCACCGATTTCTACAGTTTCCTCCACTTCGGCAATCGTGACTTTCCCTGCAGCGGCGATCATTGGATTGAAATTCCTTGCCGTTTTATTATAAACAAGGTTTCCGGCACGGTCGCCCTTCGCAGCCCTGACAAGGCTGAAGTCAGCGGTCAAGGCCTCTTCAAGGACATATTCCTTGCCATTGAAGACCCGTGTCTCTTTTCCGTCTGCCACGACTGTTCCAACGCCCGCCGGAGTGAAGAATGCCGGAATGCCTGCTCCACCTGCGCGAAGTCTTTCTGCGAGCGTCCCCTGCGGCACCAGTTCCACTTCCAGTTCACCTGATAATACTTGTCTTTCAAACTCTTTATTTTCTCCGACATATGAACCGATCATTTTTTTGATCTGCCTTTTTTGAAGCAGCAGTCCAAGGCCCCAATCGTCCACTCCACAGTTATTTGATATGATTGTTAAATCTTTTACGTTTTTTTCTACCAAGGCCAGAATCAAATTCTCTGGAATGCCGACGAGTCCAAAACCTCCAACGGCCAAGGTCATTCCGTCCTTGATTCCATCAATTGCGTCGACTGCCTGGTCATATACTTTTTTCATGTTAAACAACTCCTTTCAAAAAAATGATGCTCACTCATTTTTAACGCAAGAAGCGTGCCAACTCTTTTTCCCTTGATAAAGCGCCTTATAGCTTGTCCCCTTGTCCAGAAATCCGGACAAAAACGAAAGCGCTTTATATATAATATTCTAATTTATCAGAACAAAATAAAGGTGTCCGGAAACCTGGACAACTTTCCAGATTTCCGGACACCTTATTCGATTTCGAGTTTTTTTATTTTTTCATAAAGGCTGGACTTGCTGATTCCCAAAGCTTTTGCGGCAGCACGTCTGTCACTGTGCTTTTTCAGCGTCTGGGTAATAACTTTCTTCTCTGTTTCCTCTAAAATTTCCTTCAAAGATTTTTCGTCAAACTTATACAAATTATCTCCTTTGATATAGGCAGGCAGGGACGCTTCTGTAATGGTTTCGTCTGAAGTGAAGTAAGTGGAAGCCTCGATCACATTCTCCAGTTCACGAATATTCCCAGGCCAACTGTACCGGTTGAAGATTTCCAACACCAAGGGTTCTAAACCCTTCAGTCGTTTTCCGGATTTCTCAGCAGACTTGTCCATGAACTTTCTGGCCAAAACCGGGATGTCTTCCACTCTCTCCCTTAAAGGCGGGACTGTAAATGGAATCACATTGATCCGGTAGTAAAGATCTTCCCTGAACCGCTTTTCCTCGATCATCTTCTCCAGCGGACGGTTGGTGGCGGCAATGATCCGGACATCAACCTGTTCTGTTTCCGTTGCTCCGACCGGCTCTACCTCCCCTTCCTGAAGGACTCGCAGGAGTTTGGCCTGCATATTGAGAGGCATATCCCCGACTTCATCAAGAAACAAGGTACCTTTATCAGCCAGCTGGAACTTTCCTTTCTTTCCGCCTTTCCTTGCACCGGTAAAGGCTCCTTCTTCATACCCGAACAGCTCCGATTCGAGGAGTTGTTCAGGTATCGCTGCACAATTCACTTTGATAAAAGGCTGATGGCTCCTTTCACTCAAATGGTGAATGCTGTGGGCAAACAATTCTTTACCTGTTCCGCTTTCCCCCCTGATCAGAACAGAGATATCACTTGGCGCGATGGTTTGCACCTTTTGCTTCAGTTCCTCCATGCTCCGGCTGCGCCCGCATATATCCGTCAGTGTATACTTAGAGCCATTGTTGATATCCTGTATATAACTTTGCATTTTGGACAGCATATTTTTCACATGGGAACTCATCTGCTTCCATTCACTGGTGTCACGGAAAAATACCGAACCGAACGCGCCAACGACTTTGCCGTCAACCACGATCGGAATCCGGTTGGCAATCATATAATTCCCCCTGATATACTGCAGGTCGGCAATTTCTTCTTTTCCTGTCTGAGCCACAATGTGCATTCTTGTATTTTCAATGACTTCTGTCACATGGATCCCAATCGCTTTTTCACGGTCAACCTCAAGGAAATCGCAATAACTCTGGTTCATGAAAATGATCCGGCCTGTATCATCCACAACGACAAGCCACTCAAATGCATTCTCTAATATCGTTTCAATCATATCTATGGAAACATTCCCTAATAAACTCTTCATAAGGACTCCTCTGTGTTATGAAAATTTCGTCATTTCACTATTATTCTATCACAGCGGATATGAGGAGAAACAGGCACTTCCATTCTACGAAGGAGGGCATTTTCCGATGATTCAAACTAATTTGCCTTTAAGACCCTGCCTTGAATACTTTGTTCTGCTTCCATAACTGGATAAAATTCTCCGGTTGCTCTGTTTACTATATAACCGCAGACAGGAATGGACAACGGGATCAGCGGATGCCTTTTTATCATCTTTATGCTATTGGAAACAGCCCCTCTTGCATCCGAATGCCCCGTAAGCCATTTCAGTAAATCATTCCTCACGACATCAATATAGTTGATGGTTTTGATTGTTCTTTCCCGTACTCCTGCAATTCTGAATTTCTCAAGCAGCTCTTCTTGATTGATGTTATATTCTTCGCTGCCCTCTTCCCCGATAACATAAATCTCTTCTATTTCTTCTTTATTAACTGCTAAGAGGATGCTTCTCATCGAGCATCCATATGGATGAGAAATCTCCGCACCAAAGCTGTTTAAGATTAGTAACTCTTGCGGCTGCTTTCCTGTAATGAAAGGAAACATCTCATAAAGATTTTCATTCAAACCTGTAAAAACTAATACTTTTTTATTCATCGTTAAGTCCTCCTATAACAGCCGTTGGGCTATCTCATAATAAAATGGAATTCCAATAATCAAGTTGAATGGAAACGTTACGCCTAAAGCCAAGCCCAGATAGATGGATGGATTTGCTTCCGGGACCGATGTCTTCAAGGCGGCAGGGGCGGCTATATAAGATGCGCTCCCGGCCAATACACCCATCAATGTCACTCCCCCTATCCCAAGACCTGCTAGCACTCCGGCCATGACGCCGATAGAACCGAATAACAAGGGAGACATTAGTCCGAATACCAATAGTTTTACTCCATGCTTCCTTATTTCCGGCAGCCTTTGCCCCGCGACAAGTCCCATATTTAATAAAAACAGAATCAAGACACTGCCATATAAATCCATGAACAAAGGTTTAACCATTGGTAATGACCGCTCCCCAACAATCAATCCGATCAACATGCTCCCCATCAAGAGGAGAATGCTTTTCCCGAAGAGACTTTCCCGGAGTACTTCTTTATCAATCAAATTCATGGATGTAGGGAGAAAGCCTACCCGCTGAGAAGAATAAGTGTTAAGCCCTTTGCTGTTTTCAACCATTTTTAGCAAGAGTAATGAAACCAGTATCGCAGGACTTTCCATTAAGACGACCAAGGCGTTCATAAACCCTTCATAAGGAATCCCGCTTTTATCGAGGAAGGACACAGCTGCACCATACGTTACAATGCTGATGGATCCATAAGTGGCAGCCAATCCGATCGAATTTTTCAGATCCAGCTTGATGCCTCTTAAGATCAACAGTGTAATGATCGGTATGATCCCGCCTAGAATTAAAGCAGCTGCCATTGGTGCTTTAATCATTGAAAATGAATAGTGTGAAAGCTCCATCCCCCCCTTCAAACCAATGGCAATCAAGAGATAAATGCTCAACCCCTCGCTCAGCCCGCCGGGGAACTTAAGGTCGGACTTCAGAACAGCAGCCAGGATCCCCATCAGGAAAAACAAGACCGCCGGTGATAAAATATTTTCCAGCATGATGTCACCCATAAAAAACCCTCCTTTGAAAAAATTCCACAAAAAAACCGGCAACATCAAAATGCAGCGGACTTCCACTGATCTTGTATCACCGGTTTATCTTTGACTGGCTTTTGCCTTTCAAAGATCTCCCTTACTTATTTTTTTCTCTAAATCGCTGGCCATTTTAAACACCATTACACGTTCTCCGGTACGTGAACTAAGATCGGTGTGAAAACTTTTCACCTCTTCACCGGTAATGTTCAAGATGATTTCCTTCAGCCCTTCTATTCCGGATTCCACAAGCTCAGAGCGGTTCTTTTTAATGGTCAGCATTCCTTCCCTGGTCTCACAGACAATATATTCAGCAGGTGTCAAGACACCATTCAAACTGACGATGATCATGTTCCTGAGAACATCCGATTTTACAGACACTGATCCCCGCCCAAGGTAATCTTTTTCCCATTGAGTAATGGCTTTGCTGATTTCCGATTCGATTGACCCCTTGTTGTTTTTCAATTGAACTCCCCCTAATAAAAAAAACGGTATATTCCCCAAACAGCAAAAAGCGTGAGGAATATACCGATTTATTTTTAACCATCGACCAGCTTATATTCAAAGAGCGTCTTTTCATCCAGTCAATTGTGTAATTAACAGCATGCTAAAACGCCTTTCTATCATAAACAGTCAGAACAAAATCTCTCGGTTATTAATTTATCTAAAAATTATCACAAGAATCGCTCAAGTGTCAATAGGCAAAAAATAATTCTCTCCCCACCTTCAGCTTATAGGCAGGTCTTCTTGTGTTTAGAGGTTAGGTTCCACAAAACGTTTGATAAGGTCCGTGGGATTCCGGAGGCAGCTTTGCGTACTCTGCCTGTTCCGGAGAGTGTGCATATGGATTGGAAAGGGCTTCAAGCAGCCTTTCCATCACGCTGAGGTCACCGTTTTCCACAGCGGCTTCCAATGCTTCTTCCACCCGGTGATTCCTCGGAATGACAGCAGGATTGCTTTTTCTCATCAGCTCCTGGGCCTCTTCCAGCGTTTCCTCCTGCCTTTCCAGTCTTTCTTTCCAGATGGCATACCAGCGGTCAAATTCCGGCTTATCATAGAGCACGGTCTCTTCCGGCTTATCGAATGTCAGGGCAGCAAAGGTATTGGTATAGTCGGCCTTATGTTCATGCATCTTGCCGAGAAGAATATCAATGAGCTCCTTATCTTGTCTCTCTTCATTGAAAAGACCCAGCTTCTTTCTCATCCCTGAAAGCCACTTGGAATGAATCAATTGTGGAAACTCGGCTATCGCATCCTGGGCCAACTTCAAGCCTTCTTCCTGATCTTCATGGAGAATCGGCAGCAGGGATTCTGCAAAGCGCGCAAGATTCCAGCCTGTGATTGGCGGCTGATTTCCATATTTATACCTGCCTTGCCTGTCTATGGAACTGAACACCGTCGCCGGGTCAAATTCATTCATAAACGCACACGGTCCATAATCAATCGTTTCACCGCTGACCGTGACATTATCTGTATTCATGACCCCATGAACAAATCCGACCATCTGCCATTGAGTGACAAGGGAAGCCTGACGTTCCATCACCTTTTTCAACAGTGACAGATATGGATTCACCTCTTCCTTGAGCTCCGGGTAATGCCGGTCGATTGTGTAGTCCGCCAGTGCTTTCAGTTCCTCTTCATCACCAAAATTAGCCCCAAATTGAAAAGTCCCGACCCGGATATGACTCGCTGCCACCCTTGTTAGGATCGCTCCTGGCAGCTTCCGTTCGCGAAGGATGTCTGTCCCGGTGGTCACGACAGCAAGACTGCGGGTCGTCGGAACACCCAGAGCATGCATGGCTTCACTGATGATATATTCACGCAGCATCGGCCCAAGTGCTGCCCGTCCGTCTCCTCCCCGTGAATAAGGAGTGCGCCCGGATCCTTTCAACTGAATATCAAACCGCTTTCCTGCAGGGGTGATCTGCTCCCCAAGGAGAACCGCACGACCGTCCCCCAACATATTAAAGTGGCCGAATTGATGCCCGGCATAAGCTTGTGCCAAAGGCTCCGAGCCCGGCGGCAGTTCATTGCCCGCAAATACAGCCGCCTCATTTTTCAAAGTGTCAGCATCCAAGCCCAATTCTTCTGCCACAGCATCATTAAAAACGACCATTTCTGGTGACTCGACAGGCTCAGGGTTCCGACTTGTATAAAAATCTTCCGGCAGTTTGGCATAACTGTTCTCGAGGTTCCACCCTGCCTGGCTTTGTTTATGTGAATTTGTCATACGATCTTCCTTTACCATTTTGACTTTGGTTTCATCTTAACACAGTTGCTGTTATTTTCTGCTTCTGCGGATTTTATTATTCTTTCAAGAACTTTAACGCGTCATCGCACTAAGAGGGACAGTCCCTCTTAGTGCGGTGACGCGTTAATGTGTTAGCTTCTTTTGGTGCTGTATGCCCCGCCCTAATCCTCTTCTCAACTTAAAAAGCAGCCCAATAAGGACTGCTTTTCATCAACTCATAATAAAAGTAGCTATTGAATGAGCAGGGAGGGTTGACTCCACTCCATCTTCACAAAGAGAAACTGAAATGTCTTCTGCCTCGCTGCCGGCATTCATGGCAATCAGGACAATCGTTCCATCTTTATTTTCAAAAGCGGCTGTCAGGATTTTGTCATTAGAGCTCTGGCAGCCGATGCGCCTTGCTCCCGGTTTGATAAACTTACTGAAATGCCCGATATAGTAATAAGAGCTGTTGTAGCGCACCTCATCCTTTACTGTATCAACGATGACCGGGGCGTCGCAATAATTCCCGACATGATTAGGTCCGCCTTCTTCATTCAGTACCATATTCCAGTCAATCCAAGCTTCAAGGAAATTGTTCAGATCCCCAAGGATATTCCGCCCGTAACGCTCACCAGTATCCCAGGCTCCCGGCCTGACTCCGCCTTCAATGCACCCTTCAGTGAAAATTAAATGCTTATCTGGAAAAGCATAGTGCACTTTTGAAAGGTTTTCAAACTCCTCGGATACGTACCAATGTACCCCTGTGCCCCAAACGTATTCAGCCGCTTCCGGGTCGGATAACACAGCAGATGCACGCTCATAGATCACATCACGATTGTGGTCCCATATAATCACCTTTACATCCCCATGGCCGTTCTTCTCCAAGGATGGCCCCAAATGATTTTTAATAAAATCACGTTCTTCTTCCCCAGTGTATAAACAGGAATCCCAAACCTGCTTCGCTTCCGGTTCATTTTGAATCGTTATGCCCCAGATCGGGATCCCCTCTTCTTGCATGGCCTCTATGTACTTTGAATAGTAGTCTGCCCAGACAGACGCAAATTCCGGCAAGAGCTTTCCACCGTTGTTCATTTCACCGTTGCTCTTCATCCAAGCGGGCGGGCTCCAAGGCGACGCCACAATCGTAAGCTCTTCACCTGCTGCTTCCACCGCATCTTGAATAAGGGGGATCACGAGTTTCTTCTCACGCTCGATTGAAAAACTGTCTAGTGAAGTATCTCCATCTTCCACATAAGAGTAATTGCCTAAAGCAAAATCACAGCTGTTGATGTGAGTTCTGCCGAAACGGTAGCCCAACCCTTCCTCATGAAAATACTTCCGGATAACCTCTTCCCGCTTCTCAGGACTGATGAGGGATAGGCTGTAAGCTGCCGCTTCGGTAAACGCACCGCCAAACCCCAATATCTCTTGATACCTTTCCCGCGAGTCGACCTCAATATGAGTGGCACGCGGAGAGAAGTCAGAAGAAAAGGAAACCGGTTCCTTTTCAGTGAACCGATCTCCTGTATCTTTAGCTGTTAAGATGACCCTGGCTTGCTGCGGTCTCATTGCGCTACTTCCTCAGTACCTTCTTGCAGACCATACTTTTTCTTGTGCTCACGAATAATGTCAGCATATCGATAAGCGCTGTCTTTCCAAATGCGCTCTTGCGTGTCAAAATCTACATAGAGAATGCCGAATCGCTTATCATAGCCAAAGCTCCATTCAAAATTATCCATCAGCGACCACAAATAGTATCCCTGAATGTTCATTCCTTCATCATTTAAATCAGAAACCGCCTGAAGGTGCTGTTCCACATAGTCAGTTCGCTCTTTATCATGTACCCTGCCATTTTCCAGAACATCATCGAAAGCTGCTCCGTTTTCAGTTATATAGATTGGCAGGTCCGTATATTCCTCGCGAAGACGGCGGATCAGGTCTTTGAATTCATTTGGCGCAATATCCCAGCCCATCCCTGTCTTTTCGTAGTCAGAATAAGCTCCCTTGCTCATGAAGTCATGAGCGGCACTGAATTCCACGATCCCACGGCTGTAGTAATTGATTCCAAAGAAATCACACTCTATTGAAATCAATTCCATGTCGCCTTCTTTTATAAAATCATACGAGTGAACATATTTAGAGAACAAGTTCATCATGTCTTTCGGGTATTCACCCTTGAATACCGGATCCAGGAACCAGCGATTGGAATACCCATCCGCGTTATTTGCTGCCAACAGGTCATTCGCCGAATTCGTTTTTGGATAGATCGGTGACAGATTTAACGTAATTCCTATCTCGGTCTTGGAGTTCATTTCTTTTTTCAGCATTTCAACCGCTTTACCATGCGAAAGGAGCATATGATGGACAGCTTTTACCGCTTCTTCCATATTGGTATGGCCCGGTGCATGCACTCCCTGGTGGTAGCCAAGAAAACCTGCACACCAAGGTTCATTATGGGTGATCCAAGAGTCGACAATGGAATCCAATTCGGTGAAACACGCTCTTGCATACTCCAGGAACCATTGTACTGATTCACGATTGACCCAGCCGCCTTCTTCATGTGCCCAAAGAGGCAGATCCCAGTGATACAGGGTCACAGCTGGTTTAATGCCTTCTTCTCTAAGTCTTCCTGCCAATTTTTTATAAAAATCCATTCCTTCTTGATTGAACTTTCCCTTTTCAGGATAAATCCTCGGCCATGCAATGGAGAAACGATAAGTATCCACTCCCAGGCGTTTAATATGAGCGATGTCTTCCTCGAAGCGGTGATAGTGATCACATGCTACATCACCGTTATGCTGCTTGTGCACTTTACCCGGGATATCACAGAACATATCCCAGATGGACGGGGTTCTTCCCCCTTCATTATGGGCTCCTTCAATTTGATAAGATGAGGTAGCTGTTCCAAAGGTGAAAAATTTATTGAAATGCATATATACTCTCTCCTCTACTCTTTAATGGATCCTGCAGAAATACTGTTAACGATATATTTAGATAAAAATAGGAATGCAATCATGATCGGAACGACAGATATGGCAATTCCGAGATACATCGAGCCAAGATTTTGCGCTACTTGAGATCCTTTCAAGAACCCCATCAATACAGGCAGCGTATACTTTTCCGGCGAGAATAAGATGACCAAAGGCATGATATAGTTATTCCAAGAGCCGATGAACGTGAAGATCGACATCGTGGCAATCGCCGGCATCATGATGGGAATTGCCACAGTGTGGAAAATCTTAAACTCACTCGCTCCATCAATACGGGCGGCTTCTATCAAGCTTGGATGCAGAGTCGTCTGGATATATTGTCTGAGAAAGAACACAATAAATGGACTCGCAATGGTCGGTACGATCAGCGGAATATAAGTGTCCAGTATCCCCAAAGTCTTACTCAGTTCATAAAATCCAATCAGCCCTAATTGGCCCGGAACCATCATCATGACCAGCATGAAGACAAATAAGAAATTCTTCCCCCTGAATGTGTAGAAGGCAAACCCATAAGCTGTCAAAGCTGAAAAATACCCTGACAACAAGGTGGTCAGCACAGAGATGATCAAGCTGTTTCTGAAACCAGACCAAATGTTTACGTATTCCATCATTGTCGTATAGTTTTCAACCAGGGCATTCCCCGGAATCAGGGTGAATCCTGCCAAAATGGCTTCATTCGATCTTGTGGCATTGACGAGCATCATTAAAAATGGGATGAAGCAAACAATCGCCATCAAAACAAGCAGGGTATAAATAATTCCTTTGATCAGAGAATTTTTCTTCTTTTGTTTGGTTTCATGCGGCAGGAGTCCTGCATTGAGATTCTTCTGCTCTTTCATCTGTATATTTTTTTTGACTTCCATTTTCCCCAACATTTTTTACACCCGCCTTGCTTGTTTACGTTCATTTCGGTACATCCCTTTAAAGACGATCGCCGAGAAGATCAGTGTGATGACGAACAGGCCATAGGCCACAGCGGAAGCATAGCCATAATTGTTATACTTGAACGCTTGGTTGTATAAGTACAAGACCATGGTGTTCAGCGAGCCATCAGGAGACCCAATCCCATCTGTGAGAAGCATAGGTAAATCAAACAGCTGAAGTCCGCCTATCAAGGAGGTGATCATAATGTAAAGCAAAATGGGCTTTAACAAGGGAACCGTTATTTTTGAGAAGGTCTGCCAGCGGTTGGCTCCATCGATCAAGGCCGCCTCATAATAATCCTTCGATATCCCTAACACTCCTGCCATCACGACAATAAACGAGTGGCCAAACCACATCCACGTAAGAATCAACGACACAGAAAGCTGGGCTGTCGCCGGTTCATTCAGCCAATTAATCGGTTCAGATATAAGACCCATATTTAAGAGAATCATATTTAATGATCCATGCTGCCAATCCAGTAAAATACCGAATAGCAAAGCAACTGAGCTGATGGTAATTAAGTTAGGTAAATAGAAGATAGACCGGAAGAATGCCAATCCTCTAAGCTTCATTCTCATATCTGAGAAGATTAATGCCAATATAAGGGCCAAGCCAATCTGCAAAATGAAGTTAACTCCCCATATTTTCCACGTGTTGATGAACGCTTCCACAAAAAAAGTGTCTGTTAAAAGCCGTTTATAATTTGCCAGCCCAACAACCTCTGCTACGCCGCTTCCGGAATAATTTGTGAAGCTGTAGTAGAATGTCAGCGCGACAGGGTAAATACTAAATACTAAGAAAATGATCCAAAATGGGGCAATAAATAGATAACCGTAACGGTCCCTTTTATTCATTTCCCCTGCCCCCTCTCTAAGGTAGATTTGGCAAGTGACATTGTATGAATGTCACTTGCCATATGTCAGCTTTATTATGTTGCTTGATTTCCGCTGCAGACGAGCGACTCCGCGGGGCGGGCGGTCGCAAGCCTTCCGCTCCAATCAAACAGGATCTTACTCTAAGCTAAATAATCTATCGACTCGTAGACCTATTTAACAACACCATCAACTAACAAAGCCTATTCTTTCGGAACTTGTAAATCCGGATATGCATTTTGTGCGTTGCGATAGAATTCTTTAACGGCTTCTTCTTTTGATTTCTTGCCATCTACGTATTGCTGAACTGCATTTCCAAAGAATGTATCAAGCTGTTGATCGTATTTTGTTACGATGCCAGGCTCAATCTCTTTTGCCTGTTCAAGGAAGAATTGGTAGTTATTTTGGCCTCCAAGGAATTCATCACTGAAAGTATCCTTGATTTCATTCGTAACAGGCAGGTAAGAAAGAACATCTCCTGTTTCTTTCGCCCAATCTGTCAGGAATTCATCATCTTGAGTCATCATTTTCACAAAATCATAAGCCAACTCTTTGTTTTCTGACTTGTTGTAAACTCCCAACCAAGTACCACCCCAGAAATATGGGCTTGGACCGCTCGTTACTGCCCAGTCACCTGCAGTCTCTGTTACATTGGTTTTCAACACACTGTGAAGGCCCCATGTAGGAAGAACATAAGAGAATACTTGTGTTTCCACCTCTTTGCCATCTTTCTTGACTTTGATTGGCTTATCCATTGCTTCGAACCAAGATGGAGACCACTCAGGCGCCAATGCCGTATAGCTGTTTTCACGAAGTGTCTTTGCATAATCCATGAATTCAATCTTTTGTTCTGTAAGCTTCAACTCACCTTTGTCGTTCACCCATGGCTGTGGATTATCTCCTTGTGCAAACCAGCGAATTGAACCTTCATCCGGAAACATGCTGTAACCTTTTTCTTTCATTTTTTCAGCGACTTCAAATACACCATCCATTGAGTTCAGCATGCTGCCGACTTCAGCTGGATCATCTGTACCCAATACTTCTTTAGCGATGCTTCTTTTATAAAACAAACCACCTGGAGTCGTTTGCCATGACAGAGCTCTTACGTTGCCATCTTTATCTTTTCCTAGATCAAATACATAAGGAACATATTTATCTTTGATTTCCTCTACGTTATAGGGATCTTCTGATAGATTTTCCCAATATCCAGCGTCCACCCATTGTTTAAGGAAAGCAATCTCGCCCGTGAACACATCCGGTGCTCCTACGCCGCTTTCAAGTACAGGCTTAAGCTTTGTTGGGTAGTCTGCAATCGGAACAATCGTCAATTCTACTTTTACACCGTTCTTCTCTTCAAACGTTGTAATTGGTTTCTTCAACTCATCAGTAAAAGACCAAACCTTCAAATCTACGTCTTTATCAGACTTTGCTTTTTCAGAAGATGACTCTGAACTTCCGGAACAACCAGCCAGGACTCCTGCAAAAAGTACAAACACCATGAATACCATCAAAAACTTCTTCATCATAATCCCCCTTAATCCTTTTGTTTATAGAAACGAAAGCGGTTTCGAAAACAACCTTTTAAAAATTTCGAAACCGGTTTCGAAATTCCCTAAAAAATATAAGATTATATCTTTTTTTCTTTTTTAATTGATGTGCACGATTCTCTGATCATCAGTTCCACTGGAATGACCTCTTTTGTTAAGAGCTTCTTTTTCTGATTGATTTGATTCATCAGCAGCTCTCCGGCTTTGGCCCCGATTCGATCAGTATCTTGTCTGACCGTCGTAAGCTTGGGGGTGACATAGGCAGACATCTCGATGTCGTCGTAGCCGATAATGGAGATATCCTGGGGTATCTTCAGCCCCTTTTCCTTGATGGCTTCCATGGCTCCAATCGCCATGTGGTCACCTGCTACAAAGACCGCAGTAGGTTTCGTATCCAGTGAGAGAAGGCTTGCCATTGCAGCTTTTCCTTCTTCAATGGAGAACATCCCACCATTAACCAGGTATCCTTCCAGAATCGGAAGACTTAATTCCTTCATCGCTTCAGTAAACCCTTTAATTCTTTGTGCACCTGCGTCAATTGATGGATCTCCTGATATATGGGCGATTCGTGTATGGCCGAGTGAATGAAGATAATTCACAGCCAATTCCCCGCCCTCCATATTGTCAGAATAGACGACACTGCAATTTTGATTGAACATATCGATCACCACAATCGGCAGATCGCTGTTGATCATCTCCTGAACCTGGGGGTCGCTTGGATCTGAGCATATCACTACAATGCCATCAACGGCACGGTATTGGAAATGTTCCAAGTAACTCGTATCCCGATTTCGGAGATTGCGAGAAGCAAAGATTAAATCATATCCTTCGCGTTCTACATACTTCCGGAAACTCTCAATAAGAGCACTGAAGAATGGATGCCTTAATCCAACCTCATTGTCCTCTGCAAACATCACACCAATCGTCCAAGACTTTTTCGTAGATAAAGACTGGGCGTGGGCATTTGGTAAATACCCCATTTCGGCTGCTGCATCGAGAATTTTTTTCTTGGTTTTCTCACTCACATCTGTGTAATTATTAAGAGCCTTTGAAACCGTAGTACTGGAAAATCCAGTACGCTTCGCTAAGTCATAGATTGTAACCATCGTTGTCTCCTCTTTATCGAAAGCGCTTTCGTAAATTATTATAAGTGAGATTTGCATGGTAATCAATATAGTTTTTAAAATTTTTTTCAGCTTGCAGAACCTTCTTCTGAAGCCCCATGGTATAAGGGCCTGTCTCTTTTACTGATTTAACCTGCTGACACAGAGCAGGGTAATTACATTCTTCCATTCAGTCGGTAAAGTAAAAAACTGCCCTGGGTAACCAAGGCAGTCATTGAATATTAGCCGATCGTTTCGTTTTCTTCTTCACAAGGGTCCGGGCACCCTGGAGCTGCACCGACATTAAACAATTCAAGTCTCTCTTGAATAAACGGTGCTCCTGTTGTCCCCCCTTCAGGAGAGTTTGCAAGGAAATCGTTTGCTGCTGCAATCCATACTTGCACGAAAGCACAAGGCTCTACATTTTGCTGCTGCAAATTAATTACGTTCAGTTGAGCTGCAAGCAACTGTCTGTACAGTTGACGATACTGGCCCAATAATGGCGGAGTAAGATTTCCAGGAGGAATGAAACTTGGGCCCAAGATATCAAAAATATTGTTCGCGTCGGCAATAACACTTAATCCATTCAACGTTCCATTGGTTGTTGTGCCCAGAAGAATTTCACCGCCAGCTGCCTGAAGCAGTCCTTCCGTAACCGTTTCATTATTACTAAAGAACCCTGCACTGAACACACATCCCGGTTCCACTTCTGCACATTCGCCTTCATCAGGGGTTCCACAAATAGCTCCTGTTTGACCGGTTTGCACGTCCGCACCAAATTCCACATCAAATTGGACACAAACCTCCTGTGCAACGACAACATCACATTCCTGGTCCACATTATCAGGAAATTCATCCAAGAAAGTTAACGGACCTGTACACGTAGTTTCTGCTGGTTGTGGTGTGATAACAGGAGTAATAAGAATTTCAGCTATTTCCGTAATCGTTTGGTTAATCGTTCTGGTACAAGCTACTTGCTCCTGCTGTTGAATGACTGGATTACCATTATTCTGTGAGGCATTATTATTCCTCATGTAAACACTTCCTTCCTTAAAAAATATTGAAAGAAAAAGGAGGGTGGGTGGAAATCACAGGGTAAACCCGCCAGGCGGCGGACTGGTACTGACAATGCGCTTTAGAATCTATCAAAGTAAGGTGGCCCCTGCCTTTCTCTCTCTATTATTTAATTCAAATGAGGCAGAGCTTGTACTAAACTGATTTCTCATTTTCTTTCTATCATGAACCTATTTTTATTTAACTCTTTTCTAAAACTTTGTTGCTAGTTACAATGAAAGTCATGAAATATAACGATAAATAACAGAAATGCCCCTGGTAAACAAGAAAGAAAAGAGCTAATCACCTTGTTCAGTTAGATAAGCCTTTGTACCCGAGGGAAAAATCCGGCCCTTTGGATTTTTCCAATAGCAACATTCTATCCAAATACAGCCTTTTACTCTTAATCTATCATCCATCCAGGGTCTATCTCCGGCTTTCGTCTTTCCTGTTTGGTTTCCTCTTCATCTTCCATTCCTGATAGATTGCCCTGTATACCTTGCCTCTTCACTTCTACTTCCGCATCAAAGCGGAGTGGAATATTCAAGCATAAATCCTGACTGACTATAAAAGTATACTCATCCTTTTTGGCAGCTTTGAGTTTTATATTTTCACACGGTCCTGCATCCAGTTCAGAATCTATCACTATAACTCGAGGTTTAATCACAACTTCAGCCTCCACACGTACTCTTTTCTCAACGTTTTTAATAGCACCATTGCCTTCTTTATTGGCTTCCACTGCTCTTTTGTCTTCTCCATCTTGATACATTGCTGTTGACACTCCTTCCTTACTAAAAAGTTTCCTCATACTATTAAATTCAAAGAGCAGCTCACCTGGAATCGGACAACGGCACAATTTACTTTTTATAGACTATATCAGCAAATTTCCATATAACGGAATATCATATATTTAGTGGAGGCGATTTTTCGCAGGGTTACGGGGTATAAGAATACTAAATTTAAAAAAGGAGGAATGAACTTGGAACATGTTAAAGCACTTGCCATTAAGTTTGTTATGATTACGGTCGTATTGGGCGTCATCCTTACAGGAATTTTCGGTGTGGAAGTTGCGGATATGCTTACGGTTAGTCTTGTATTAACATTAGGTGCCTACATTTTAGGAGATTTGATGGTGTTCAAGCGCCTCAACGGCGATCAAACGAAACGGAATACCGTCGCTGTCCTTGCAGATGCAGGCCTTGCCTTTGTCCTTTTATGGTTTATGGGTACTTCCATGTTCCCTGAACAGAATGTCATTCTGTCATCTCTCATTTCTGCCATCGTCCTCGCAGCAGGTGAATGGTTCTTTCATAAGTATCTTGATAATGAAATCTTCAATGACGGTCGTTCTTATCACACTGACCCGATCCACCACAGTTAATTAAATCACGATAAAAAACACGCCCCCTGGTGTCAGGGAGCGTGTTTTCATCCTTATTGGATATGACCGTTATTCTCTTCCACAAATTGCTTTGCACGGGTGTGCTCTACGTCTTCCACCTCAAATTCAACCACATGAGGATCGTGATGGTCTTCATCGAACGAATTGCTTCTGCTGAACGTATCTCTAATCAAATCCCACAGATTCCTGTTGCTCTCCGGAACCCTTTCTACCATTACGTCTCTTACATTTAACGTTTGCAGGCTGGCTCTTGTATCTTCCGCTTCATTTTCATTTCTAAAATAAGCTTGTACTCTTTGCATTATCTTATCCTCTCCTCTCACAATGACTGCTTTCTATTCATTTACCTTTTTTCACAGAAGTTGAAACGGTTTCAAAGCGGGCTTAAAAGTAAAGTCAGTCCCGAAACCTTCCGTTATGCTCCTTCACAATGGTGTGTGCTTCCTGATGATTTTCTTCGGACACGTGGAAGTTAAGCACATGGTGGTCACCGTGCTTCTCGCCGTTGAAAAGGTCTCCGACAACGTCACTTATGTTCCTTCCACCTGGCACTTTCTCCAGCATGCCGTCCTCCACATTAATGGACCTCAACTTGTCTCGTGCATTTGCTGCTTCGGCTTCATTTTGAAAATAGGCTTGAATTTTACGCAAACCAGTCACTCCTTTTGCTTTTACCCTTCCATTACCTATTCTGGCCCATACGAAACCCTCGAATACCACCCCAACACCCATTCCACAAAGTGAAAGCTCTGCTGCGAAATGGTACATTAACCGCTTTTCCTTGCAATCAACTACCCGCTAACTGCCAGTCCGTCACCCCTCCTTCAATCCGTACGTTCCTCGTGCAAATTAAATACTTTATCTTTCATCTCTCTCCCTATATAATGGAAAATGAAACTACATAGTACGTTAACCACAAGGGGAGCTTTTTGCTGAGAGTGAACAGAATTGTTCTGACCCTTTGAACCTGTTAGTTAATGCTAGCGCAGGGATGTGGACCGGATGGACTTATGTCTGTCTGCTTTTCATGATCTCCCTTATGGTTGTCGTATTAACAACTTTATTAGAGGAGGTTTTTTTATGTCAAAAATGAAATTAATACCGATGGTGGAGGCGTCTGTGTTTGCCGCATTAGCCGTGATACTGGATTTGCTTCCTTCCATAAAATTGTCACCGGCGATCTCGATTTCCTTTGCGATGGTGCCAATTTTTATAGTCGCATTCAGATGGGGCTTGAGAGTCGGTTTGGTGTCGGGTTTCCTTTGGGGGCTTTTACAGGTGGTCCTTGGGGATGTATGGTTTCTGACACCGCTGCAATTTGTCATTGAGTACTTTATAGCTTTTGCCTTTGTCGGCTTCGCAGGTCTTCTGTATCGTCCTATACAAAAAAGCTTGAAAAACGGAGATAGAAAAAGGATGCTTCTTTGGGTCATCACCGGGATCATCGTCGGAAGCATCGCCCGGTACTTCTGGCATTTCGTTGCCGGTTTCATCTTCTGGGGTGAAGACGCGCCGGAAGGACAATCTGCCGTCATGTATTCGTTAATCGCAAACGGAACGACAGTCGTGGGGGCAATTATCTTCTGCTCCATCGTCCTGGCTTTGTTAGCCGGCAGTCTCCCTCGCCTGTTAAAAACGGACTATACCGCACTGGAAATAGACCGCAAAGCATCATAGAACAAAAATGCAAGCGACCTGTTAGCCCCGAGAGATAATTGTTCGGGAGAAAAAAGGCGGCCTTCCCTTTTATTCTCTTCGGGTTATTTGACTCCGAGGGGCTGGGTTACGTTCCAATGGGTACGTAACCCCGGGCGCTGAAGCCGGACGTGGATAATACAGTTAAAAGTTATCCAAAGAGGTAGATTTTCCTAAATAAAAACAAACGGTTCCCCTCAATGAGATGGTGAACCGTTTTTTGTCTGCCTTCGTCCCGCCGTTCGATTCATTAACAGACATTTACCTACAGGATTGCATAGGATATGGTGACTGCTATATCAGGAGGAGATTTATGATGAATTCACAATTTCACTACTACCGGCCTTGGCACGGCGGCGGTGGTCACGCAAGCTGGGGACATGGAAGCGGGCATGCCACCTGGCACCATGGCGGTGGAGGTTACTATCCTGCATGGGGGTATAAACCCGGCTTTGGAGCAGGCGCACTGACAGGACTGGCGCTGGGAGCTGCCGCTTCACCAGGTCCCTATCCCGTCCCTGTTCCAGCTCCTTATCCATACCCTTCCCCCTATCAAACACCCTATTATCCGCAAGGCTACTAACATTGGGCGGTTTCCTGGTGCAGGAAACCGCCTTTCCTATTTCAAACTCGACCTCTCATTTTGCAGAATAACGTAATTTCCTATTGTAAGCTCTTGTAGATTTATGTAGAATTTTGTAGATAGAGCTTTATTAGCTTCATAAGGAAGGGAGTTGTAACGATTTAAATGAACAGCAAGATCAAGCTTATTATTATTCTTTCCATTACAATTCTCTTTTCTCTGGCCTCTATTAATATATTTCTTTCTTATTTCACAGCCAAAAAAGCCGCTGAAATCTCTGTGGCGAATAATGCGCTTGAAATCGCGTCATCCATTGCAGAATCCATGGATGTGGCAGCATATGAACGTTTCCTCGAGAATCCCAAAAGAAACGAGGATTACTGGAGAATAAGGGAGAAGCTATATGAAGCAAAACAAAATACGGCAGCCTTATACATATATACTCTGGCCTTCGACGACCCAAAGTCCCCTCCAAAGGTAATGATAGCGGGGTTTCCCCGGGACAATAATCCTTACTATGACATCGGGATGGACTGCATGGTGCCGCTTGGCCAAATACAGAGAGCATATGAGGGAAAATCCTATTTCACAGGCAAAATTGATGATCCCCATTACGGTGAGTATATTTCAGCCGGTACCCCGATTGTTAACAATCAGGGAGAGACAATTGGGTTCCTAAGTATTGATATATCCACCTCCAGGCTTGACCGGATTGGGGATACTGTCATACAAAACAGCATTCCCGGCTTCATTTTGAGCGGTCTTTTGGTCATTGTGCTGCTGATGTCTTTTGTCCTTATCCAGAAATGGTACAACCGCGAGCTGAAAACACAAATTGGTGATACGGAAGAAATTTATCATAAGGAAATTGAGTCATTGATTCAGTCTGTCCGTTCTTTGCGCCATGATTTTGCCAACCACATTCAAGTCTTGAACGGACTTCTGAAACTCGGTAAACATCAGGAAGCGCTGGACTATTCAAATTCCATGCGGGAAGAGGCCCAGCTTCTGTATAAGATTCCGACGCAATCCAATAACCCGGCTCTTTCCGTGTTGTTTCAGACAAAAACACTTTCCGCCCAGAATCAAAATATTGAAATTCAATTTCAACACTCTGATTCATCATTTAAAAATATACAGACGACCGATCTGGTCAAGCTGCTGTCCAACTTGATTGATAATGCCATTGATGCTGCAAGCGAGCTGCCTAAGGAGACCAGAAAAATAGAAGTTTGGTGTGAGGAAAATAGTTCTGGATACAGATTCAGAGTTTCCAATACCGGACCTGTCATCCCGCCGGAAGTAAAAGAAACAATCTTTGTTCCTGGGTTCTCAACTAAATCCACGAATCGTTCTACCAATAAGGTCAGGGGCCAGGGTCTGTATATCGTAAAACAAATCGTCGAGAAATATAATGGCCGGGTTTCACTGGAATCAAATGATGGGTGGACCACGTTTGACATCTGGATTCCCAAGTAAGTAAATAAAAGAAGGGTTCTCTTATATGTTGAGAATCCTTCTTTTTTCGTGTAGTTACGTATGTTGATATTCTGAGGGGGGACTATCACTCTATTGTCATGGAATCGACAACCTCATTGATCCTCTTTGACACCAGCGATTCCTCTCAAATTTGCAATCCACAACCTCATTGACCCGCTTTGACAACTTCGATTCTTTTCAAATTTGAAATCGACAACCCCATAGACCCTCTTTGACACCATCGATTCCTCTCAAATGTGAAATCGACAACCTCATTGACCCTCTTTGACACCATTGATTCCTCTTAAATTTGAATTCCACAACCCCATAGACCCTCTTTGACACCATCGATTCTTCTCAAATACGGAATCGACAACCTCATTGATCCTCTTTGACACCATTGATTTCTCTTAATTTTGAAATCGACAACCCCATAGACCCTCTTTGACACCATCGATTCTTCTCAAATACGGAATCGACAACCCCATAGACCCTCTTTGACACCATCGATTCCTCTCGAATGTGAAATCGACAACCTCTTTGACACTCTTTGACACCATCGATTCCTCTTAAATTTGAAATCCACAACCCCATAGACCCTCTTTGACACCATCGATTCCTCTCGAATGTGAAATCGACAACCTCTTTGACACTCTTTGACACCCTTAATTCCTCTCAAATACGGAATCGACAACCTCATTGACCCTCTTTGACACCATCGATTCCTTTTAATTTTGAAATCCACAACCCCATAGACCCTCTTTGACACCATCGATTCCTCTTAATTTTTAAATCCACAACCCCATAGACCCTCTTTGACACCATCGATTCCTCTAAAATTTGAAATCCACAACCCCATAGACCCTCTTTGACACCATCGATTCCTCTCGAATGTGAAATCGACAACCTCTTTGACACTCTTTGACACCCTTAATTCCTCTCAAATACGGAATCGACAACCTCATTGACCCATTTGCAGAGGGGTTCCCTTAATTCCGGAAAGCCAGGCATATCTAGTTGAGTTGATTAGTTCGTTCTAACTGGAGAATCCCACAGATGATGCATATATCTAGCTCCTTTTCATACATCATTTCCGGACGATCCACCCTTTCATGCCCCTATCGAGACTCTTCCCTCCCATAATAGACGTAGTCAAAACAACAAAAAAGACACAAAGAGCAGCAATTGCTCCCTGTGTCCTTCTTATTCCGATTCACTGCCTGCTTCCAGCCAAGTCTGTGACCACTTTTCTATATCTCTTATAAGGGGCTCCAATGCCAACCCTTTTTCTGTCAGTGAGTATTCAATCCGAACTGGAGTTTCCGGGTACACTTCCCGTTTGACGATCCCTTCATTCTCCAACTCTTTTAACCTCTCTGAAAGCACACGGTTACTGACGCCAATATCAGAACTGATGCTGCTGAAACGCTGCGGTCCGGACAGCAGCTGGTAAACGATGATGCCCGTCCACCTTTGGCTCAGGATGCCCATGGCTTTTTCAAATCTTGGACAAATTGATGTATCCATCGAGATCAACTCCTTATCCCCTATTATACCCAAATCCACACCGAAACTAAATTACTTTTATTCAATAAGGCACTTGACGTAATTAAGTTATAAAAATATAATAGGTTACATAAAGTAACTAAATAATTATTTGTTATAATCTACTAACAAAAGGAGGAGATTGATCATGATTAAAAACGAAGCTGGTGCAGCCATCATTAGAATCTTTTTAGGCGCAACCTTCTTTATCCACGGGCTGGCCAAGTTTCAGGGAGGCATAGAAAATACGGCTGCATTCTTTGAATCTTTAGGATTACCCGGATTCACCGCCTATGTCGTAGCCTTGATCGAATTGCTCGGCGGGCTGGCCTTGGTACTAGGAATCGGAACAAAAATTGTTTCCATCCTATTTGCCATTATTATGGTAGTGGCAACTTTTAAGGTAAAACTTGCTGGAGGATTCCTGGGCAATGGTGAGGCAGCAGGCTTTGAACTTGACTTGGCTCTGCTCGCAATGGCGGTTTTCCTTGTTGTCACAAACAAATCATCTTTAGCTCTCGATAATGTACTATTTCAATCGAAGGAAGCTTAAATCATTTTAGAAAGGAAGGTGTTCACATGAAATTTCATCAAGCCCCCCTGACGTTTGTCGGGAAAGTAAATCTTAAAGTCCAAAACTTGGAACGTTCATTGCTTTTTTATACAGAAGTCATTGGATTCAAAGTAATGAACCAGACAGAAAGAACCGCAAGCCTGACTGCCGATGGAAAAACGGTTCTGCTGCATCTGCAACAGCCGGAAGACATCACTCCGAAAACCGGAAGAACAACAGGGTTGTATCACTTTGCGCTTCTCCTGCCCGAACGCACGGATTTAGCCAATATCGTCCAACACTTTTCCGAAATTGGCCTGCGCATCGGTTCATCGGATCACCTTGTAAGCGAAGCGCTGTATTTCTCAGATCCTGACGGTAACGGTATAGAAATTTACACAGACCGTCCCGATGCAGACTGGAGCTGGATTAACGGCGAAGTAAACATGGCAGTCGATCCACTGGATTTCAACGATCTTCTTTCCATTAAAAGAGATCATCAATGGAATGGACTTCCGGCCCAAACCGTCATGGGACACATTCATCTTCATGTTTCCGAACTGGCAAAGACGGAAGAATTTTATACAAAGGGACTCGGGTTTGAAGTGGTCTGCCGGTACGGCACCCAAGCATTATTCATTGCGACTGGCGGCTACCATCATCATATCGGTTTGAATACCTGGAACGGAGTCGGCGCCCCTCGTCCGACAACAAACAGTGCCGGGCTGGAGTTCTACACTCTGATGCTGTCTAGTGAGGAAAAACGAACAGAAATGGTTGACAGGCTAAAAAGGATAGGTGCCCCTGTAACAGAAGACTTCGTGACAGAAGATCCTTCCGGGAACCGTATCTCGCTGGAAATTCAATGAGGTGGTGGATTCAATGGGAATTTTAAATAAATTATTGGGAAAGAAAAATGAGGAGGAAATTACAATGACAAATGAAAAACTTAACATCGGGATCATCTTGGGGAGCACACGTCAAGGACGTGTAAGCCCGCAGGTCGGAGAATGGGTAAAAGGCATCGCTGAAAACCGCGAGAATGCCAACTATGAAATCGTCGACATCTCGGAATTCAACCTGCCTTTCTTAGGCACGACAGACGGAACAGAGCCTGGAATTGCAGCTTGGAATGAAAAGCTTGCAAGCCTCGACGGCTTTGTTTTCATCGTACAAGAATACAACCACAGCATCTCCGGCGCTCTGAAAAATGCCATCGATTTTGCCCGCGAAGCATGGAATAACAAGGCAGCAGGCATCGTGAGTTACGGTTCAACAGGAGGCGCGCGTGCAGCTGAGCACCTTCGCGGTATCCTCGGTGAATTAAAGGTAGCGGATGTCCGCACCCACCCAACACTGTCCCTATTCACAGATTTCGAAAACGGAACAGTATTCAAGCCGCAGGAGCTGCATCTTACAAATGTGAATAGCATGCTTGATGAAGTGGAAACTTGGAGTCGCGCATTAAAAACAATTAGATAATGGTATTAAAGGGTCCACTGCTTAAATTAAGCAGTGGACCCTTTTTTCATATTGAAGAATCTGGACAAACAAACCATACATATATTTCCTACTAGATACCTGGAGAGGGGGAACTAAATGGCAAACCCAATTGTGGCAAGGTCGTTGGATGAAATTCAATTCTGGTCGAGGATCATGAAAGAGCATGCCCTATTTTTAAGTCTCGGATTCACGTATGAACAGCAGCAATTAATTGATGAAGCCAGGCAGTTTATTACACTTTTTGAAAGAATTGAAGAAAAACTGGCAAGATTCACGCCGAATTCAGAATTACGTCAAGTGCAGGCATTTAATAGTGAGGTTTATCAAGCGGCCGCTGCCATTTGGCACTTCAAAAGAAAAATACTCGGACTGACACTCCGCTGTGAAATCCGGTCCAACAACTTCCCGTTACTGGTTGATCATATCAGCAGGGAGGCTGCCTATTTCGCCAACCGGCTGCAGGAACTGAATGAAGGAAAGCTAGCACCGAAACCTGAAGCCATCATCGAGGAGAATGTTTTCTTCCTGAAAATCATGGCCGATCACGCAAAATTCATCGGACATCTTTTAGATCCTTCGGAAAGAAAACTGGTGGAACAAGCCCGGGAATTCAGCCACGACTTTGATCAGCTTGTTTTTCAGGCCGTTGATTTGGAATCGATGAAGCCTCAATCAGAAACGAAACCAATGTTAAATCAATTCCTAAATCAAAATAAAGTGTCGGTGGCTTCATTAAGGGATTTCAAAAAAACCGCAAGAGAATTAATTGAGGAATGCCGGATTAAAAGCAATATTCATCCCCTTTTGGCCGACCATACCTTCAGGGAAGCAGAGAGATTCTTAGAAATCATCGACTTGTTTGATGACCACCTGCAGCACTCCTAGTTCTCACAACGGGAAAAAGGGGGACCGAACTCATCCCCCTTTTTACTGCTTCTTATAAAAAACCCTTAATCCACACTCTCCAAAAACCCGCTAATCACCCGCACATACTCTTCCGGTTCCTCCACATAAGGCATATGCGCACTTTGTTCAAAAACATGGAACTTTCCATTTGGTGTCAGAGAGCTGAAATATTCGGTGGATTTCGGCGTTGCTTCATCAAAACGGCCGCACGTATACAATGTTGGTACTTTGAAGTCCTTCAACTCACCAGTACAGTCAAAGGACTTTAGATTCCCCGTTACATGGAACTCAGACGGCCCCCACATGATATTGTAAACTTCCGGTCCTCTGAACTCCCTGCCTTTTTTCAAAAATTCCGGATACGGATCCAGTTTGCAGACAAAGTGCTTATTGAATACCTCGGTAGCTTTTTTATATTCGTCAGAAGCGGTTGTTCCGTTTTCTTCATTTCTTCTCAGCGCTTCCTGCACGTCCTCCGGAAGCAGCTTGCGGTTTTCCTCTTGATCTTCCGCCCACAGAGGTGCGCTCAGACACGGACTCGAAAAGATGATGCTTTTGACTCCTTCCGGCTTGGCCAGATAGTAAGCCGCAGCTAAAGTCGTACCCCAGGAGTGGCCGAGAATATGGAACTCTTCAAGGTTCAACCCTTCCTTCACCTGTCCCAATTCCTCTACAAAGCGGTCAATATTCCATAACGATTCATCGGTCGGACGGTCGGACTTGCCGCATCCTAACTGATCATAAAAAATCACTGGACGATCCTCTGCCAGGATGCGCAATCCCTGCATGGAGTAATGGGATGAACCCGGACCGCCGTGCAGAATGACAACAGGTGTATTTTTTGATTCTCTATTATGTATTTGGTACCATACCTTTCCGCCGGTCACTTCCATAAACCCTTCTTTTACAGCCATTCTATTTCCTCCCTATGGATAATGTGTCTCTACTAGAATTCTATCACAGGAGCGAACATTCCTTTTAACGTGACAAATGGAAGAAATCACCTTATAATAATAGAGTAACATTATTTACCAAATAGAAAGTAGGTTGATATGTATAATGAACATCCCACCTTGCCCCTGCGGATGCGGAAAATCCGTGAATGCCTGCAAATCTTCTCCCCTCAGCGTGAAAGTCATGTCACAAACCATCAGCAGCCCTGAAGAAAGAGCCCAAATCATTGAAAATGTCCAAATTGGATCTACCTTTAACATGCGTATGCGCGGACATCTATTATTCTATGGAAAAGACCTGACAGGCTATGCCAAATCCACCACCGTCACCCCTAACACGACCAACTTCCTCCATCTTCTGTCCAACTTCTTATATGCCAAAAGTGATCATGGCCCTCTGGATTCATGGAACGACTGCAGTCATGCCTTTTGGGATGAATTCATTACAACGTACTGCCTCTATACTTTGAAACTCTCACATAAGGAAAAGGAAGCTGAACGATTTCTGTTTCAGTTAACCAAATTCGGTAAATGGATGGATACTCATAGGGAAACCTCTCTTCTCGCCATTATCCTCCCTAGTATCGAAGCCCATAAACCCGATGTCATCCTCTGCGAAAAGATCCTCAACCGTCTCTTAAAAAATCAGTTCCCTAACCTTTTAGACAAGAACTGGAATCGCGTTGAAGCCCTTGATAAAATGAAAGCTGCCTATTCCCGCTATACGGATGTCGTTGATGGATTATTCGAAGTCACCGGCATTATTGAAAAAGTCGTTGTGATTAAACATCTAGAAACCAATCAATCTTATACCGTAAAAGGGCTGACTTCCAATCTATTAAAACCCCAGCTCCTCCTCGATGGTGAAATCGGCAGGCGTTTCAAGGAAACCAAATGGAACTGGTTCTTTACTTTAGGTGTGTATCCTCAGCTGTCCAGAGACTATCTTTCCCTTCAAATGGAGACAGGAGAAACCAGCCTCTACCCGGATTCCTCTTTGCATCATTGATGGTGAATGTTGGTTATGACTAACGGGTTTACTTCAGAGGTGCAATCCGCAAAAATACAGACCTAGCCGCAATGAAAGTCACGGGTTTTCATTCTCAAGAAAAGGCTTAGAGGAACTTCCTCTAAGCCGAATACACGTTTTTCCTTATTCCTCTTTAGTTGGAGAGTCTTTAAACTAATTTATACATAAGAATATCGTCAACATATTCATTATCTTTTAATTTTATTTCTTTAATTTTTCTTCCTTCTTCGATAAAACCCATACTTTTGTACAAAGATATAGCTCTTTTATTTGTACAAAAAACGCCCAAACTTACCTTTTCTATTAAGGGGTTCTTCTCTGCCCAATCCAATAGTTCAGTAATTAGCTTCTTCCCAATACCAATTCCTCTATAATCTTTATGTATCATCATTCCAAAAGAACCCGTGTGAGATAACCTTTTTCGAGTTGGCGAATTAAACACCAGCCACCCTACAACTTTTCCCTCTACTTCAGCCACAATTAATGTCTCTCTATTATGTTCTAAAACGCTTTGTATCCAATTACTTTGCTGCTCTAAATTCTCATCAAACTCTTCTAATACTGAGATCAAATATTCGTTTTCCCTTACAACCTCTCTCTTTATATCCCTTAAGGCTTTAGCATCATCCAAGTGGGCTGTTCTTATTTTATATTTAGAATTGTTATTAGCTACTGACAAATTTGTCCCTCCGCCAATTAGAATTTTTATGCTTTACTAAGTTTATCTTGAACTATCCTCCTATCTTGCTTGAACAAAAAGTGGGAGATTTTCGGCGACTGTCCTCGTGATACAATAATTTCTTATTTATTACTGCAAAGACTTTATATGTTCTTCAAATTGTTCTACATCACTTGTTTTAAATGTTCCATTATGGCTTTTTACTATGATTGTTGGGAACTCATCTATGTAAGTTGGCGGCTCTACGCTCCAAGTAAGAATAAGATTATCTAAATTATATATTTCTATAGTTTGATTAACTCTGTTTTGTAAATCTAATGAAGCTGGTTTTTCTGTAAAAACTGTAATTTCATATCTCTCATTAGAGCCAGAAAAACAGCCTGTAATGAGAAACAATAATATTAATATAAGGGATATAAAAGTTATTTTAGTTTTAATTTACTTTTCACCTCTCCATTTTAAATCTTTACTCTCTTCACTATAACGGCACAATGTCATTGACTATATGCTAACATAAGTTTCCATCCGATTTTAACAGTTGATATTTAAAAACAAATTAACAAGCAGTGGATGTTTAGGTCATCCACTGCTTCCATGTTGCTCTCATTGCAATGCTATGGCTGTTTCGGTTGTGAATAGGTTAACCAATAGCCTTTTCCACCCGAATACCCTGTTACCATGCTTAGAATTCTTTTGGGATTCCATGTTAGACTATATCGTCCACTGTCCGCTTACCAATGCAACCGCCACCCATTCTCCTTCACTATCTTTTTGGAAGACGATATATAAGCTCGACCAGTCCATATTGGCGTTTTCTTCTGTGCCGTCTTTATAAAACTCGACTACGTGAGAGTCCAGTAAATATTCCTTGATGTTCATGGTCACATTGCCGCGCTGCTCTATATCATCTACGATTATCTCATCGACTTCCGAAAAATCCTGATATCTCTGAAAATATTCTTGCGGGGTAGACTTTATCGGTTTCCCGCTGCCGGCTTCGTATCCCCATGTATAGGTTTCGTTTAGTTCATCCAACCTGGCGACTTCCTGTTTATCCAATACAATATCCTCTTCTGAAAGATTGACGTAAGGCGAAATAAGGAGTCCTTTTTCAGGATGTACCATGCCCGCCAAGGTCTCCATATCTTTTTCCAGAAGGGCATCCAGTACTGCATTCGCTTTTTCCTTTATCTGCTCTGCTTCGGTCTTTTCTGTTTCGCCTGACTTCTCACTCGTTACGTTATCGACAATCCAATGATTGGACTTATATGTCAGTTGGAAAGTATATTTCCTGTCGCCTCGAAGCTCACTGTTTTTACTTTGAGTCACATGATAGGTCGTATCGTTTTGCTTATCCAGCTGGTAGTCCATTTCCGGATCCAGCCACACCGGAGGCTCCGTAGCAATCAATTTTAGCTGGCCATTTTCTTTCCTGAAAAACTCGTCGGCATAATTCTGTGCCAGTTCTTCAGACATAATCGATGTAAAATGGGATAATAGCTCTTCCTTTGTCTCATAATTCTTGACCGTTCCATCCGAACTCGTCTCCACCAAAAATGTATCTTCATATTCTTGAAGAATCTCTGCTGCCTCATCTTTTGTCAGTTCCTTGTCTTCCTGATTGGTTGAATCTACCTGGCTTTGATTATCCGCTTCTCCCTCGGTTTCATTCCCATTTTCCGGCTGTTCACCTTCATCTGGTTGATTTTCGTCCGTATTGGCCTGGTCCTCAGTCTGTCCTTCATCCGTTTGTTGAGTATCAACCGTATCCTGCTGATTATTCGTCCCGGCTTCCTCACTGGAGCATCCTGTGACAAGAATCGCCGCCAGGAAGGCAACTAACATTGCTTTTCTGGTTGAAGTGAGCATCGTCTAACCTTCTCCTTTCTCCGGTTTATTAATTCTTTTAACGACTGCAGAGCTCGATAAACGTTGTATCGACCTTACCATCATCCTATTCACACTGCCTGCAATAAGACTCACACAAAAAATGGATGAGGTTCTTTCACCTTATCCACTTGAATTAATCTGACAGCTCCAACAACTTTTCCATCAGTGATTCCAATATTAAAAGGATGAATATTGTATAAGCAACGGTCTTTTAGAAATCAGCTTTAATAAAAGAACAAGGCAATCTATCAAAATTTTTATTAGAGACCAATATTGATAATTTAATACAAGTGGTTTGCTTAGAATTTGAATGCCTTCAATGTGAAAATAAAAAATAACAAAGACTGCAGGAAGGATGGTTTCTCTTACAGACTTGGATACTCCATTGTCGATATAATTTGAGGGCACAATGAGGCATGAAAAGTGCATGGATATGCCTATTCCCCGCACCGGACCACCGGTAAAAATCATACGATTGAGTCAAGTAAGTAAGTTACCTTCTTAATTGCTTAATTCCATAAGCGCATAACAAATAAACCTATAAAATTAGGCAATAGTAGCGCTCTGTACAAAATCGATATTAATTTCGAAAAATTAATCATAAGCAATTAGTTGGTGCCAGAAACTTACTTTCCTCCTTCGGTATTTTCAATATTATCTCAGTATTCCATTTATAAAAAATTGTTGAACAGATTAAGCTTTTTTTAAGTTAGCCGGCTTCCAATTCGGGGAATGCAATCTATAGGTACTCAATGAACAAATTGATCTTTAATTTAATTTTCTTAGTACCGTAGCTGGCTGATGATTCCTATGAATTGAGCCTTCTGCAACCTTCAATAAAGGAGCAAAAAATCAAATGAAAAAAATATTAAAAAGGACTGGAATGGTGGCTGGTATTGCCATTGCAGCCCTATTAATCTGGGGCTTTATCGAGCCTTATATCATTGATGTGGAAAGAGAAGAAGCCGTAATCCCCAATCTCCCTCAAGATTGGGAAGGAGAGGAAATCGCCGTCATCGGGGACTTTCAAGTCGGCATGTGGATGGATAACAACTCTGTCATCCCCCGTATCGTCGATAAAATAATTGAAGAAGACCCAAAGGCAGTGCTTATTCTCGGTGATTATGTCTACCATCCAGCAGATGATCGGCAGCTGCAAATGGAAAAAGTAGCCGATGCATTAAGAGAGCTTAGTGATGCAGACATTCCAGTGTTTGCAACGCTTGGAAATCATGATTACGCAATGGCAAAACCCGATGACAAAATCAACAAGGAGGAAGCAGACCGGGTGGCTGGGGTCCTTTCCAGTGAAGGATTTACCGTGCTGCGAAACGAATCGGTACCTCTTACTTTAGAGGATAATGAGGTGGTTACTACTGAAGAAAATGAGGATACGTTATACCTTGGCGCACTGGGAGCGTCTTGGCCGGGAAATGTCGATGTCTCTGAGGCATTACAGGACATCCCGGAAGAAGCCCCCCGCCTGTTCATGATGCATAATCCCGAGGCTTTCAGTAAACTGCCGGCGAATACTGCACCTGTGGCCGTGGCCGGTCATACCCACGGTGGTCAATTCCGGATTCCCTTTACACCGGATTGGTCATATAAAGAGCTCTTTTCAAAAGGAGAATCCTATGCAGATGGATGGATCACTGAATCCTATGGCAGCGGAGGAAACAGCTTATATGTAAACCGGGGAATTGGTCTGAGTCTCTTTCCAATGAGGCTCAATTGTCCTCCCGAAATTACGATACTGGAATTGAGTTCTCAATCATAAGAATTCTTTTATTAGATAGAACCTCTATTATAAAAAACGCAGATAGGCAAAAATGCCGATCTGCGTTTTTCATCCATTAGGTCTGAATTGGATGAACCTCTTAAGAAAACATATTCAGCGTCTTTCTTTTCCCGGATGGTCGCAAACGTCTTCGGGACATGCCCCGTATCTCTATCGTACTCCAAATAATTCCGGCCATCACTGAATTGGATGTCATAGCCAGCTAAATCCAGCAGTTCAACTTGGACTTCCGGATAATTTTTCTTAAGAGACTGAATGGTCTAATTCATTGCGGTCCTTGTCTTCGAACCGACTTTCGAACCGGAAAATCCAACAATTATCACCGCCATTCCCCTCCTATTTTTCCGCCGTATATTTTCTGATTGCCGGTAAAATTTCTGTCCCGATAATCTCAATATTTTTCATGAGTTT
The DNA here is from genome assembly GCF_046237645.1 of Rossellomorea sedimentorum. Classification (GTDB taxonomy): domain Bacteria; phylum Bacillota; class Bacilli; order Bacillales; family Bacillaceae_B; genus Rossellomorea; species Rossellomorea sedimentorum. Next base: position 551,154 of record NZ_CP143546.1, on the reverse strand, counting down.
TTCAAATGGCATGCCGCCGAAATCGATCTGGGCAATGTAGCGCTGATGATTGAACATTTCATGTTGATAAAGAATTTTCTCAATGATTTCCTGAGGACTTCCGATGTTCATGATGTTATGCGGGTCGACTCCTTGAGCAAACTGCTGTTTCGGAAAACCGCCGCCATTCGTCTTTTTCATCCCTTCATTAATATGAGGATACAAGTCTTTCAGCGCTTGCTGTGAAGTATCAGCAGCATAGAAAAATCCTGCAGTGGCAACAGGCAGCTGGGCAGGATCGAATCCTTTACTCCGGGCCGCTTCCCGGTAGGCATCAATGGTGCGTTTGAAGACGGATGCCGGTCCGCCCAGATGAGCCATGAACATGGGAGCGCCTGCATATCCCGCCTTGATCGCGCTCGCAGGTGTCCCGCCAACCGCACGCCAAATCGGCATGGAACCTCCTTGTGGACGAGGAAGGATTTTCGCATTTCTAAGAGGTGCACGGAATTCACCGTTCCAGTTCACCACTTCTTCCTGATTGATTTTCATCAGAAGGTCGAACTTTTCCTCATACAATTCTTCATAATTTCTCAAGTCGTACCCCAGCAGTTCGAACAGCCCCACCCTCGAGGCCCGGCCAGCAACGATTTCCGCGCGACCGTTAGAGATCAAGTCAATCGTTGCAAAATCCTCATATACCCGGACCGGATCCGAGGTGCTGATGATGGTGGATGAGCTTCCGATCTTAATATTCTTCGTTGCCTGTGCAATAGCAGAAAGAACAACGGAATGTGCCTGTGTAGCAAAGTACTCCTGGTGGCTTTCCCCGATACTGAAAAAATCGAGCCCAGCCTGATCGGCCAGCTTTGCATATTCGATGATTTCATGCAGTCGCTGCTGCGCCGGGATTCTTTCACCTGTATTAGGGTCAGGGAGGTGGTCACCTAAAGTGTAAATCCCGAACTCCAACCCTTTGCTTTGGTCGATGCGATACTTTTTCATATTTGCTCCCTTCTTCTTTCTTTTAGTCTTCACAGAATGTGCGGATGACTTCTTTAAAGTTTTCCAACCTTTTGAGGACACACTCTCTCTGAATTGGACGTCTTCATGTAGTCAATGCAGCTCTTTGAGGAAATGCTCGCTTTGAGTTAGCCTTTCTCTTATTCCCAAAACAGCCCCTTAAGAACACACTCTCTTCAAATAAGCTCTCTTCATGTTCCCAAACCAGCTCTTTGAAGACATGGTCTATCTGATCCAGCCTTTTTCATGTATCCAAACCAACTCTTTAAAACTTGAAAATGAACTCCAATTCCGTCCCTTCAATGTCCCTCTATCAAGGACTGATACATCAACACACTAAAGCACTAAAAGGGACAGTCCCTCTTAGCGCTTTAACGTGTTAATGCACAAAAAAATGCTATGGTATTCTATCTCTATTTCTTTCGATACTCCATCGTCACCCACTCATTTGTCTGCATGGAGTTCACTTGATAGAAGCCCTTTTGCTCGAAAGCCTTCACGACTCCATCCGTGTGCCATTCAACGAGCCCCGAAACCAGGAAGCGGATGCTTTTGTCTAGCAGTTCATGCCGCTCCAGTATGTGCTGAGCTTCATCCCCGCCTATGTTGATAAAGATCCAATCGTACACTTCAGTGATTCGGTAGTCACCGTCAATCAAGTCCTTCTGCAGTACTTGAACCTTATCCTTCACACCATTCAGCCCGGCATTGTAGAGCACTTCTCTTTCAACCGGTTCGTAATCAATCGCGGTCACCCTATCTGCTCCTTTTAGAAGCGCCCCGATCGTCAGGATTCCGGATCCAGTCCCCAGGTCCAATACGTTTTGTCCGGTAAAGTCGTGGTCTAAAATGATCCGCAGGCAGTCCTGTGTGGTTTCGTGCAGCCCAGTGCCAAAAGCTGCCTGCGGCTCAAAGCGGAGAACATTTTTCCCTGAGCGTTTTTCCGGATCACCGGAATAAGCAATGATCCACTGTCCGTTCAACTCGACATCTTCAAACTCCTGGGGCGGTAATTCCTCTTGGGTTTGCGAATAGGTGATCCGGTCTTCAGGAATCCCAGAAAGCTCGTTGATGACTTGCAGGCAATCGGCCGGGAAGTGCTCCACATCGCTGTCCTCAAAATAGATATTAAATTCAATAGCTTCTTCCGCTTCCTTGTATTCATAACCATTCGAGAAGGTGATGACCTCGATAGGCTGTTCATAATAGAAGTTATACAGCCCCCGGCCGCTTAATTTTTCAATAAGATCTTCTACTTTTTCGTGTTCTATCTTTATTTTAAATTCGTACAGCATAGAATGTTCCTTTCTTGAAGCTTAACTGGGGCTGAAGCCATTTTTAGAGATACCGACTTCAATTCCGCTTCCTTGAAGTTCCTCCCGCAGCATCTTTAACACAACTTTATAGGCAGTTGGGTTGTACCACTTTTCCAAGCCTAGCTGGCGATAGATTTCTTCAACCCCGAGCTTGCTTGTCCTTCTTCCGCCCGTTCCATCGCCCATCCAAAAATCATCAATCGTCACCCGTTTCGCTATCCTCTTCAGCTTGCCCGGGAACTCCCTTGTGCAGGGAAGGAGAGGTGCGATCGTCGCCTGCGTCATGATGCCCGCTTCCGTAATCTCTTTCAGGGCGGCCATTCTTGCCGGAATAGGCGGTGCCGCCGGGGAGAACGCCTTCCTTACTTCTTCTTTATCGGTTTCAATCGTCATTGATATTCTGATTTTATCTCCAAATTGTTTAAAAAGATCGATATCCCTTTTTACCAAGGGAGATCTTGTTTGTAAATGAATGAAATCCGGCTGTGTCTCCAGCATTACTTCCAGGAGGCTCCTGGTCAACCTGGTTTCATGTTCAATAGGCTGATAAGGATCAGTAGATGAAGACATGAACAACGTCACCGGACCTTTTTTCTTCGCTTTGATGAGGTCTTTTCTGAGTATCTCAGCCGCGTTGGTCTTGATATCCACCCATGTCCCCCATTCCTGTTCCCTGAAAAGAGAGATCGGCATCTGCCTGACATAGCAATACTTGCAGCCAAACACGCAGCCCGCATAAGGGTTCAATGAATGCGTAAAGTTATCGATCGCGCCTTTTCCCGGCGTTAAAATCGTCTTCGACACAATGTCCTTCAATTCTGGTTTCACCTTATCACCCGCCCTCTTTTTCTACTAGGCTCTAAAACTTTGTTGCTATTAAATTCAAGAGATATGGCCAGAATTCACAGAAATGATCTTGATCAGCAAGAAAGAAAAGAGCTATTCATCCTGTTCAGTTAGACAAGCCCTTGTAAACCAATAGCAACAATCTATACGAAAACAGCTTTCTACCATTATAAAACACTTTCGCACACTAACGCACTAAGAGGGACTGTCCCTCTTAGTGCGTTAGTGTGTTAAAGCACCATACAACAGAAAAGGGACAAGGCTGCCCCTTGTCCCTTTTCCCTACGCCACATTGGTTGTAACGGTTTTTGCTTCTTTCTCCTGTTGGTTGAATTCACTTGCTGCAGTGAAGAGCACATCTGTTGAAGAGTTCAAGGCCGTTTCAAACGAGTCCTGCAATACACCGATGATAAAGCCGACGCCCACTACCTGCATTGCCACGTCAGCCGGAATTCCGAATAGGCTGCAAGCTAAAGGAATCAGCAGCAACGAACCACCGGCAACCCCGGAAGCACCGCAAGCCGATATAGCTGCCACGACACTAAGGATAATGGCGGTCGGCAGGCTCACTTCTATGCCAAGGGTATGAACGGCTGCGAGAGTCAAAACGGTAATCGTCACAGCTGCCCCTGTCATATTGATTGTGGCCCCCAGCGGAATCGACATAGAATAGTTATCCTTGTTCAACCCGAGATCGTCACATAGTCTCATATTGACTGGGATATTTGCAGCTGAACTGCGCGTAAAGAATGCGGTAATGCCGCTCTCCTTCAGGCACTTAAACACTAGAGGATAAGGGTTCCGCTTCATCAGTACGAACACAATCGCCGGATTGACGACCAATGCAACCAGAAGCATCGTGCCGATTAATACAGCAAGTAACTTCCCGTAACTTAGAAGTCCTTCCATCCCAGTAGACGTTACCGACTCAACGACAAGTCCCATAATTCCTAACGGAGCAAATTTAATGATCCACTCGACAATCTTCGTTACAGCTTCTGACAGATTGGCAATCACTCCTTTTGTCGAGTCTGCAGCTCCTCTCAAAGCCACACCAAGCAAGACCGCCCAAGCCAAAATGCCGATATAGTTTGCATTGGCGATTGCATTGAACGGATTATCCACGACGTTCAGCAGCAAAGCCTGCAGAACTTCCGCCACTCCACCGGGAGCCGTCAGTTCTTCTGCTCCTTCTGCGAGCGTCAAGCTGACCGGAAACATAAAGCTGACGATAACTGCAACCACTCCAGCTAAAAACGTTCCTAAAAGATATAAAAGAATAATAGATTTCATATTCGTTTGGCTGCCGCGTTTATGCTGAACGATCGCCGCCATGACCAGGAAAAGCACCAGCACCGGGGCAATGGCTTTCAATGCGCCGACAAATAGAGTACCTAATAAGGCAACTGGTTTTGCTGCTTCCGGCACGGTTACAGCGAGAAGGATACCCATAAGCAAACCGATAATGATCTGCTTGACCAGGCTCAACTCTCCCCATTTTTTCACCATTGTTTTCACAATCAATCCCTCCTCCAAAATTTTTCTTTCCATCTCATACCTTTGCGTATTCTGTGAGACCCTTTATGAAGAAAAAAATAAGTCCATCCAGTAAGAACAAATGTATTTGTGATAAAGACCATTATATATCCTCACAAAATTATTACAATGGCTTTTGCTCAAAAAAATATAGTCGGAATTGCGCGAAAAATGCACTTTACCACACTAAAGCACTAAGAGGGACTGTCCCTCTTAGTGCTTTAGTGTATTAAAGTGACTTTCAGCCATAAAAATAGGACAAGGGGCATTCCCCTTGTCCTTTCAACATCATTCTTCTATATATGGCTGTTCTCTCAAATGGCTAGTATGTTCAACCAGGTAAATGTAAAAGGTGTCATATTCCACCCACCGCAAAGGGATCGTCAGTTGGAGCTCATCACCCTTGTTGTAAACCATAATCTTCTTCCTGTCATAAATGACTTTCTTGATTTCATGAAGCGGGATGCTTTCTGTCTGTTTCCCCTTCACCTTAACAAGCTCGCGGCCAACAATGGCTACACGGCTGCGCTTTTTCTTCCCCAATTCATAGAGCGTCAGCAGACCGCCAATGATCGTAAATGCCACCGATATATATATTTCTTCATCAATGCCATTATAAAAAACTCTGCTCCAATGGCCGATGAGCAGGGCGTAGAAAAACCATAGACCTTTTGAAAGGCGTGGTGAACTCTCAAAATGGACGGCCTGCTCACTTTCCTGAAGATCTTCTTCCCGCTTTTTCAAGAAAAGCTCTTTATGTTCTTCAACTGTTCGTTTCTCCAAGGGCTCAAAATCTGTATAAGTGCCTTCCCACATCTCTGCGCTGTCCTCTTCCTCCTCGAGGATATAGCCGCCGACCCACGCTGTCAGAACCTCTTCGCCATGGAGGTAACTCATGAGATAGTAACGCAGCGGCTGTCCGTACGAATTGACGGTCTCGACTCTATCAACCACTTTGATGTCCTCAGGGAAAATATTCATTGGTTCCCCTTCTTCATCACTTAAAAATACAAGATAGGAAAATAAATGTGATTTTGCCAGAACAGGCTGTTTCTCTTTTACTGGAAATAGATGTTGTTTATTCTTCTCCGCCAAGCCCCAGTATAAGCTTCCTGCACTTTCTATATTCGTTGAAAGCTTTTCAAGGATACCGGCTTCGACTTCTACATTTTTATCGATACAAATCACAGCAGCCGTCGTGCTGATTTTCGGATCCTTGAATAGTACAGCCTCTTTCAGAAAAGCCTCTGTCTTTTCGGTAAAATAAAAGCTCATCAACCGGATAAGGGTGTTGATTCTATACCTAAGCAGATTATACGAGTCTTTCCAGGACCTATAAACATATTCAATTTTATAGTCCTTATCATAGGTAAGATATTCCGCTCGCAACTGTTCATAATCAGTAATCAGAGCAGGCAGAACTTTGGATTTTATATAGCCAGCTTCCACCCCAGACTCATTGATGGAAGCAATAAATGCGTAGTACATGTATTTATAGTGGGAGGAATCCAGTTTTTGAAGCGTCTTGTCCACGATTCCCCTTAAAAGCACAGGGAATTCGCAAAACTCATCCACCGGCAGATCGACTTCTTCCTCATTGATCAATTTCACGGCTTTGTCCTGAATATCACGGAAAATCCCTTCATCTTTTGTTAACAGCAAGCATTCCAGGGCTCTGACTCTCGCTTCAGGATCCAGCTTGTCAAAATTGAGAATCATCTCCTCAATGATTTCCGGCATGGGATAGTCACACACAAAATCAATTAATAGAAAAGAAGGGTTATCCCAGCCATCGACACGCTCCGGGAAAGAAGAAGCGGCTGACTTCACCATGTCTTTCAGCAATTCAATTCTAATTTGCAGATCATCTCGCTGCTTTAACTCATATAATTCCCCTAAAGCTTGAAACCGTTTATCGGCATCCCCACTATGCAGCTGCTTCATTATATTCCTGATTTTGATTTCGCTCATATTTTCCCCTTCTCTTCAAAAATTCAAAATCTTTCCTGATTTATTTTATTATAGGGAAAAAAGGACTACAATCTATCCTTGTACCTATATAAAATGGTAAATGTTAGTGTGTATTCATAAGGCGAATCAACCTCTCCCTCAGCTCATATCTTATAACTTTTACGTGAATCCCAACTTTTATCATATATAATAGGGACGTACATAATTGAAAAGGAGAAGAGGCTATGAATTCATCACCCGTTTTAGGGAAGGAACGGATTGTCACGATTGACATCATCCGTGGGTTTGCTTTATTCGGTATTTTTCTTGTGAACATGCCGGCCTTTCATTCAGCTGAGTTCTTGAGGGCTATATACGCGGTAGAAGCTGAATGGTCAGGTGCGGATTACTGGATCGATTTCTTTTTCACTTTATTCATTGATATGAAATTCTTCACGATGTTCTCGTTTTTATTCGGGCTCGGCTTCTATATTTTCATGAGCCGCGCAGAGGAGAAAGGATTGAAGGTAAAAAGCCTCTATCTTAGAAGAATTCTGGGACTGTTCCTGTTCGGGCTGGCCCACATCATTCTCCTTTGGTTCGGGGACATTCTGCACACCTATGCCTTGGCCGGACTGCTGCTATTATTCTTCTATAAACGGAAAATCAAGACGATGATCATTTGGGCCTTCAGTCTGCTCTTTGTCATCAATGTCCTGTATAGCCTGTCACTATTATTGCCAAGCGGCTTATTACAGAACTTCCAGGAGATGAATACGGCATCCTATAACCAACAGTATGATGAGTATGTCGCCGCCTATACGACTGCTGGATTTGGTGAGCTGATATCCTACCGGCTTGGCGCGGAAATCGTTCCGCTTATCTTCAATATCATCCCAGCTATGATTCCGGTTCTCGCCATGTTCCTCTTTGGACTCGCAGCCGGAAAGGCCGGTATATTCAAGCCTGATACTGAACACCTTGGGTTCATTCGCAAAATCAGGACCATCACTTTACTAATCGGGATTCCGCTTGTCATCCTGCTGGCTTTATTTAAACTGGAAATCCTCGGAGCCGGGATAAAAAATTCAGCGTACGTGCAGCTATTTACAAGCCTCAGCGGCGTGACTCTATGTATCTTCTATATTTCGGCTTTGACTCTGCTGCTCAGAAAAGAACAATGGCAAAAGAGGCTGCGCCCGCTCGGCTACGCCGGACAGATGGCACTGACAAACTATCTTTCGCAAACCATCATCTGTGTGAGCATCTTCGTTGGATTCGACCTCTATGAAAAAGTCAGCCTTTGGGCCGGTACACTGCTCGTTTTGGTGATCTTCGCCGCTCAAATCATATTCAGCTACTTCTGGCTGAAAAAATTTCAATTCGGCCCATTCGAGTGGCTGTGGAGATCCTTCACCTATGGCAAACTCCAGCCGATGAAAAAGAAAAATTCTGGGGCTGTAGAAAAAAGAGCAATCCTTTAACACATTAAAGCGCTAAGAGGGACAGTCCCTCTTAGCGCTTTAATGTGTTAAAGGGCATCTACCCTGTCGCTGACTCCCTTCTTCTGCTATACTTCTAGAATACCTTTCATTACAAAACTGAGGTGTTCTTCATGATTAACGCAACCGGCTGGGTGACCTTTTCCTACACACCCAAAGCCGTCAAAAACTATAAGCAAAAAGCCATCAAAACCATCAATAATTTCAGCAAGAACGGCAACAAGTTCGACGTCCAGACCGTGACGGCTCCATTCGACCGGGAAGGCGATATCGCCCTGCAGGTCAAATGCAACTTTGATATTTATATTAAAGAACGATACGGCTTCAGAGAGGGCACGGACTACATTCCTGTTGTAGGAGAGGAATTACAAGGATTGCTTCCGATGGCAGGGGTGCCGATTACGCAGATTACGAATATACAGAGGGTCTGAGGTTTCAGAGGTTTGCTGCCAAACACTTCAACGCATTAAAGCACGAAGAGGGACTGTCCCTCTTCGTGCTTTAAAGTGCTAAAGCGACTCTTCACTTACAACTTCTCCCCATTGCTGGCAATAACATCTTTATACCAGAAGAATGATTTCTTTCTGCTTCGTTCCAACGTACCGGTGCCATCATCATGTTTATCGACATAGATGAAACCATACCTTTTGGAATATTGGCCAGATGACGCACTGACTAAATCGATGCAGCCCCAAGATGTATAGCCAATAAGATCTACCCCATCTTCAACGGCTTCACCCATTGCTTTGATATGATCACGCAAATAATCGATACGGTAGTCGTCGTTGATACTTCCATCTTCTTCAACCTTATCGTAGGCGCCCAAGCCATTTTCCACAACCATCAACGGTTTTTGATAACGGTCATACAACTCATTCAACGCGACGCGAAGGCCAGTCGGATCAATTTCCCATCCCCAGTCACTTGCTTTCAGGAATGGATTTTTCACACCGCCAATGAGGTTACCTTCACCAATCTCCTCTGGTGTTTTCTCCTTTTTCTCTGTTCGGGACATGTAGTAACTGAACGAAATGAAATCAACCGTACCTTCTTTAATCGTCTCTAAATCGCCTTCTTGCATTTCGATCACAATATCATTTTCTTTGAAATATCGATTAATGAATGCCGAATATTCTCCGCGCACCTGTACATCTCCACAGAAAAAGTTAAAGATTCTTCCGTCTTCCAATGCGTGCATAACGTTTTCCGGGTTAGAATCGTAGGAATACGTTGGTGCGTAGATCAGCATATTGCCAATCTGTGACCCAGGGATGATCTGGTGACCCAGCTTGACCGCAATCGCACTTGCGACAAATTGATGGTGTAGACCCTGGAAACTTTCTTGCAGTTGTGTCTCTTTGCTCGCTGCCGAGAATCCCAAGCCAAACAGCGGGAAGTGAGTAGCTCCATTAATTTCATTAAACGTCAGCCAATACTTCACTTTATCTTTATAGCGGTTAAATAGAACCGTTACATAACGCTCGAAGAATTCAACCAATTTACGGTTCTTCCAGCCGCCATATTCTTTGATTAAGTGCAGGGGAGTTTCATAGTGAGCGATGGTCACCAATGGCTCGATTCCATGTTTATGTAGTTCATCGAAGACACGGTCATAAAAGGCCAGTCCTTCTTCATTCGGCTTCAACTCGTCCCCCTTAGGGAAAATTCGGCTCCAAGCGATACTCATTCGGAAGACTTTGAAGCCCATCTCTGCGAATAAAGCGATATCTTCCTTATAACGGTGGTAAAAATCAATCGCTTCATGGTTTGGATACGTATATTTTTCGGTATCCACCTCAAAATCAAAGCCAGGCTGCGCTAAAAGGCTAAGCCGAACTTTCCCGCCTGGTAATACATCCGCAAGGTTCGGGCCTTTGCCTCCTTCATTGTATCCACCCTCTAATTGATTGGCCGCTGTTGCGCCGCCCCATAAAAAGTTTTCCGGGAATTGATATGTTTTAGTCATGCTATTACCTCCTATTTTTTTATATGCAGCCTTACTTTCTTCCTCTCACAGGCTTACTCTTGGTCCATCGTTGCTCACAATAATCCCATCCCTTACGCCCAGCAGGCTGTCTGAAATCGAAAAGAACTGAATGCTTCCTTCTGATCAAAAGAAAGAAATAGATATGGTTTTCACCAGGCCCCAAAAAACCATATCTATTCATCTATTAAGCTTGAATATCAGCCAGGTTATTTGTGTGGATTTCTACAGATTTTTCTTCTGAAACTTTAATGCTGATCAGCGGATCATTAACATTAACAGCTCTCACTTTTGTTACTTCCATGCTTCCAAGATCGCTGTGGTTTGTAACGATCACTGGTGTAACCACTTCATACCCTGCTTCTTTTATTTTCTCAATATCGAACTCTACAAGAAGGTCTCCTGCTTTTACCTTATCTCCTTGTTTAATATGAGAAGCAAAATATTTTCCTTCTAATTGAACCGTATCAATCCCCACATGAATCAGGATATCCACTCCTTCATCTGAACTCAGGCCAATTGCATGCTTTGTTTTAAATAGCGTTGAAACCGTTCCGCTTACCGGGGCAACTACACGTCCTTCAGTTGGCAGAACAGCGATTCCTTTTCCCATTGCTTCTGAAGCAAACACTTTATCTGAAACCTCACTTAATGGAACGAGTTGACCCTTTAACGGACTCTCAATTGTGACACCTTTGTTAGGGGCACTCCCTGTGTTCTTCTCTAAAGGAGCTTCTTCTTTGTTTATTCCACCGAAGAAGTAAGTGAGGCCGAAAGCTAGAACCGTTGCCACTGAAGCAGCAATAATCGAACCTATGAAGGCAGTATTCAGACCTTCTTCCGGGTGAATCATACTTGGGAATTGGAATACTCCCATACCTCCTAACACATACCCTTTAGTACCGAAAAAACCTAACAGCGCTCCACCGACTGCCGATGAGATAAGAGTGAAAACAAATGGTTTTTTAAGCGGCAAAACAATTCCGTACAAGCCAGGCTCAGTAACCCCAAAGACAGCTGAAATAAAGGATGGTATACTAAGTGATTTTGTTTTTGTATTTCTCGTTTTCACCCAAACTGCTAAAATGGCCCCTGCTAAAGCAAACGAATGAGCAAATAAAAGAGCTAAAATTGGGTCCGCACCTTGAGAGGTAATGTTGTTAATGATAATTGGGACAATTCCCCAGTGAAGACCAAACATAACGAACACTAACCAGAATCCACCAACGAACGCTCCTGCAATGACTGGACTTAAGTCATATGCAGCTGAAGTCGCCAGCCCTACCAAATGACTTGCCCAAGTTGCGATTGGTCCTATTGCAATAAAAGTCAACGGAACAATAATCAGTAACGTGAACATTGGCACGAAGAATGTTTTTACAACTGATGGAACCACTTTTGCTAAAAATCTTTCTACCTTCGCTGCGAAAAACGCAGAAATGATAATAGGGATAACAGACATTGAGTATGTCATCAAGATAACTGGTACACCGAAAAATTCAATATAAACAGGTGATTCAAACATCGTACCCGTAAATAGTGTATATAATGGTTCTCCTGCCCCTGGAATTCCTTCAAGCGCCGGGTAGACCAAGATCATCGCAATGACCATACCTAAAAACGGAGTGCCTCCAAACTTTTTCATTGCCGTGTAACCCAGGATGATTGGCAGGAAGTAAAAGATTCCATCTCCGATTGCATTTAGAATCTGGTAGGTTCCGCCTGTATTATCAAGCCAACCGAGAGCAACAAACAAAGCATTAAACCCTTTGATCATACCTGAAGCAGCTAACACTCCAAGGATCGGAATGAAAATACCTGAAATCATATCAATAAAGCGGCTTAAGAATCCACCCTTTTCTTCCTCACCATCTTGTTCCGAAGCGGAATCGAAACCTCCAGCCGAAACAACTTTTTTGTAAACTTCCGGTACATGATTACCGATAACTACTTGATATTGCCCGCCGCTCTGCCTGACCGTTACGACTCCGTCATGATTAGTCAGTGCCTTCGTATCCGCTTTTCCTTCGTCTTTCAATCTGAAACGGAGTCTGGTAACACAGTGAGTGACACTGATGACATTTTCTTTACCACCAACTAAATTCAGAATATCCTTTGCTAATTTCTCATGGCTCATGCCATTACACCCCCTTGATAATTTGAAAACATTTTTATACAGAAAAAAACCTAAACTACGTGAAGAACAGACATAGAATATCTGTCATTCCCGTAACTTAGGTTTTGCCTCACAGAGTAACAATCCTAAACGGAAAGTCTATTTACTTGTTTACTACACGTTCGATATGGATCGTCAGATAGAGGATTTCTTCTTCCGTCAACTCATATCGATATTGCTTTTCCACAAACTTTTTGATCTTTAAGGAACACTGATAAGCATCAGGATACTTGTTCATAATGACGTTCAAGAGGTCGTCTTTCCCCTCTTTATAGTGCTCACCTTTCACTAAGCGATGAGCAAAGAACTTTAGATGGGTAATGAACCGGTGGTAGTTCAAGGAATTCTCATCAAACTCAACTTTAAAGCTGTATTTCACGATGGTTAAGATGTCTTGAATCACCTTGGTCATGTCAACGGTATTCGTCATATCCTCATTCAGCTGGGCATTGACCAGATGCAAAGCGATAAAGCCGGCCTCATCCTCAGGTAAAAGAACTCCGAAACGATCACAGATCTTATCCAATGCCTCAAGCCCGATTTCAAATTCCTCTTTATAAAGGTTCTTGGTTTCCCAGAGCAGCCCATTTTTGATTGGCAGATTGTTATGAAACCGTTCAATCGCAAAATGGATGTGATCCGTTAAAGAAATATAAATACTGTCATTTAACTTCTTCCCAAGCTTTTCTTTGGCATAATGAATGATTCCTTCCGACAGCTCCATATATTCCATGGGGATATCGGCAATCAAGGTCTTAAACTTCTTTGTGATATCCTGGTCTTCCAAAGTGAAGATCTTTTCTACCTTCTCTTCATCGATGTCCTCTCCAACCTTTTTATTGAAGGCGATTCCCCGCCCCATTACAATAACTTCCTGGTTGTCTTTCAAAGAGACAATCACATTGTTGTTCAGTATTTTACTAATCTTCACTTTGTCCACCTCCGATAACAAAAAAGGCAAAACCTTCCCCGTTTAACAAGGAATCGGTTTTGCCTGATTTAACAGTAACAATCCGTTCTGTATGCGCTTACTCATTATATTACATCAACAATCAGCTCTGTGCAACAACTTTTTATAAAGTTCAGAAAATAATCATGACTATTGGGGGAGGACTTATGACCAACACTATACAAGCCGCTCAGCTGGATGGTAGTAAAAATCCTTTAACCACATGGGAGAAATTCCGATTATAATCATTAACCATCACCATTACATAGAAAAAGAGACAAGGTTTACCCCTCGCCCCTCACTCTTTAAACCGTATATTTAACAACCTCACCCTGGTCATCCACATAGTTAATGACGGATTGGTTAGTGTTCAAATCAATAGATAAGGTACACTTCTTACTACCCTTTTCCCAAGAAAGGTTTACTTCTTCTTTTGAGGATGCCAACACTGTGAACTCACCATTGAAGGCATCGTATTCATTTCTGAACCTGATAAGCTTCAACAACCGCTTCACGACATCCTTGCCAAGAGACTCTTCAATCTCCTCCACGCTGAAGTTGTGGCGGTTGATTTCGCGACCATCGCCTGTTTCCTTGATTTTCTCTTCATCATTTTCGCCTGCCAGCAAACCTACGTAGTAAACCTGCGGCACTCCCGGTGCGAAGAATTGAATGGCACGGGCAGCCAGATAAGCGTCATCATCACAATCCAGCATGGAGTAGTAAGTACCCCTGATCTGGTGCACATCAAAGCCGTCTTCCGCTTTATGTTCATCAGACAGGATAAGGCTCAGGTTTGACCCTCTTTCTACACAGACATCAACCAACGCTCTTGCTTCTTTTGTATCAATCAACTCATCCAAGTCCGGCTTGACAGGCACACCGTCATGACAGTCAAGCATGGTGAATTGTTTGGACGGACGGTCTTTTAAATAGTCCACCAACGCCACACTTGATTTGTTTATTAACGTATCAAGGACTCTGTAAGGTAAAATAAAGTCATAGATCCAGCAGTCGTATTCAGCGAGTTTATATTGAATCGAGTAATGAGAATGCACTTCTGGCAGCAATTCGATATCCAACGAATCCGCAAGCTCCATTACCCAGTCCAAAAACTTATAGATATCCGGCTCAACGAAAAAGCAGCTTGTCCCTAACTTCTTAATAACGTATCCTACTGCATCCAGTCTTACGATTTTGATATTTTGCTTTTTGAAATTCATAAAGAACTCAGTGAACAGTTCTTTTACCTTTTCAGAGTGAACATCAAAGTCGATCTGCTCGGAAGGATCCGTTTTTCCAAATGTTGTCCAAACTCTTTCTTCTTCACCCGTTTCTTCAATTGTAAAAGTGGAGTAAGGGACTTTTCTGCGCAGGAACATTTTATCAATGTCTTCCTGGACGGGATTTCCGTCTTCCCAAATTTTATCTAATGTAATAAATAGATCCGCATACTCTGACTCTCTTCCTTTTTTCAGGAAGTCCTGAAAATACGGCGATTGCTTAGAAATATGGTTCACCATTAAATCTACGAGAATATCAAAATTCTCCCCGATTTTTCTGATATCTTCCCAAGTACCAAAGTTTGGGTCTATCTCTAAATATGTCAATGGAGCAAATCCTCTATCGCCTGATGAAGGGAAAGGCGGCAGGATGTGCACACCGCCTTTGAACACATCATGAAAATGCTTCAGCAGCATCTGATTGAGTACCTTCAAATCTCCTCCCATGGAGTCAGGGTAAGTAATGAGCTGCACTTGGTTTTTTACTGTCATGACTGATCATACCTCCTCTAATTGAAATTGTTCTTTAATGAGTTCAAGCGCAGGCAATTCCACGACTGCCCCTGTATACCGCAACTTAAAGGCACTAACAGCAAAGCCCAGCTTTAACGCTTCCCTGATGGTATTTCCTTTAATTAAAGCAGTGTAAAACCCAGACCAGAAGGCATCACCTGCTCCAGTCGTATCCACTATTTCCGTTGCCAGAGTGTCAAAACGCAGGGTTTCCCGTCCATTGGAAACAAGTGCTCCCTCTTTCCCCAGTGTCATGATGACGAGTTTTGCCCCCAGATCCAGAAACTTCTTAACATGATTTTCATGTGTGTCCTTACCAAATAACCGCTCTGCATCATCTTCAGATGGCTTCACGATATCAACCTTGCTGACTATTTCTTTCACAAATTCAACGCCGTCTTCTCCCCTTTGCCAAATCGCCGGATGATAATTCGGGTCGAACCCTATTAATAAATTACTTTTTCTGGCAGCATCCATTACCTTTTCAACTGTCTCCCGTACCGGCATTCTTGAAATGGGCCAGCAGGAAAAGTGAAGGATCCTTGAGTTTTCAAGAGCCTCTTCAATTTCCGGGGTATAGGTCAGATGGTAATCGGCTTCACGGTAAAAAATGGGGATTGGAGTAGATTTGCTTTTATTTACAAGCACCATACTGGTCGCGTAATCTACTTCCTGAATACATTTGGTGTCAATCTGGGCATTTTGCAAATGCTTAATAAGAAAATCCCCTAGCCCATCTTTACCGACTGCAGAAGCGACAAGGGAATTGATACCCAGCTTTTTCACATTCATCGCTATATTAGAGGGCGAACCACCAAAAAACCTCTTATAGGAACCGCTTTCATGATTGTCATTATAGTCGTCTGATATCATATCAACTAGAAGCTCACCGACAGTAAGGATATCATTATCTTTTTTCTCGAATTCTATCTTTTCATCAAATTGAAACATGTCATTTAATCCCCCTAAAAGGGATAGACAAAATAACCGGCTACCCCTATCTTTCTTATTGGATTCGATATACCCTTGTCTCATATGGCTTCAATTCAAGTTGTTTTACAGCTCCATGATCTGCCACTTCATAATTGGATAACAATAAATCTGACCCTTCTACCGAGAAGTCAAGATCCTCTTCCCAAGCTGCATGTTCGCCTGTAAGGTTGGAGAACACAACCACTTTTTCATCATCTAAGGTACGTGTATATCCATAAATTTGAGGATGTTCATCCAGAATCAGATCATAAGTTCCGTAACTGAATACTTCATTTTCTTTTTTCATTTTAATCATGTTCTTATAGAAATGAAGAATCGAATTTTTGTCCCCAAGCTGTTTTTCCACATTAATGTTCTTATAATTCTGGTTAACACCTAACCACGGGGTACCCGTTGTGAAACCGGCATTTGGCTCTGCAGACCATTGCATTGGAGTTCTGGAATTATCACGGCTGGATGACCAGATGACTTTCATGATGTCTTCATGCGCCACTCCTGCAGCACGCTTATAACGATACATATTTTTATCCGCAACATCATTGTAATCTTCTATAGAATCGAACTTTACATTCGTCATCCCTATTTCCTGCCCCTGATAGATAAAAGGCGTCCCGTGCATAAGAAAATACATAGATGCCAGTGCCGTTGAACTTTCATACCAATATTCTTTATCATTTCCCCAGGTCGATATTTTGCGGGGCTGATCATGATTTTCAATGAATAGCGCGTTCCAGCCCTTGTTTTCCAGAGCTTTCTGCCATTTTGTCAATGTCGTCTTCAGTCCAAGGATATCAAGAGGTTCATCATCTTCTGCACTCCATAAGTTCAGGTGTTCAAATTGGAAGACCATGTTGAATTTACCTTTCTCTTCCCCAATCCATTCTTCGAGATCTTCTTCATCCTCAACCTTTACTCCATTTGCTTCACCAACTGTCATGATGTCGTATTTCGCAAAGGTTTCTTCTTTTAATTCCTGAAGGTACTTATGGATGCCCTTCACGTTCATGTGTTTATCAAAGGAAGGGACATATTCTAACCCTTTAGGATTTGGCATATCTGCCAGACCTTCCTCTTTGTTGATATGACTGATGGCATCCACGCGGAAACCGTCAATCCCTTTATCCAGCCACCAATTGACCATATCGTATAAGGCATTCCGGACATTGGGGTTTTCCCAGTTGAGATCCGGCTGCTTGGTTGAAAAGATATGCATGTAGTACTGTTCTGTTTTTTCATCAAACTGCCATGCTGATCCGCTGAAGATACTTTCCCAGTTATTCGGCTCTTTCCCATCCTTGCCATCCCGCCAGATATACCAATCACGCTTGGGGTTATCTTTAGAGGACCTTGACTCAATGAACCATGGATGCTCATCACTTGTGTGGTTAATAACCAGATCAATGATCAGCTTCATCCCGCGTGCATGGACCTCATGCAGTAATTGATCAAAGTCTTCCATGGTCCCAAATTCATCCATAATATCTTGATAGTCGCTTATATCATAGCCATTATCGTCATTGGGGGAACTATAAAGCGGACAAACCCAGATCACATCAATCCCCAAGTCTTTTATATAATCTAGTTTGGAGATGATTCCTTGAATATCACCGATGCCATCTCCATTTGAATCCATAAAGCTCCGCGGATAGATTTGATAGGCCACGGCTTCTTTCCACCATACTTTGTTCATAATGCGCCTCCTTATTTATTGATTAATTCCTTGCAGCTTTTCTGGGTTATCAGGCACTTGCATTTCACTGTTTATAGTCGATTTTCTTCTATTGATATAGAGCCTATAAAAGGTTGAAAAAGAAAGGAATGCAAGCAGGGTCCCTGAGAAAAATAGGGTCATAAACAGAGGACCTGCAATGCTGCCATAAATCATCATGGCACTAATCAGAAAAGTAACGAGTGACAGCAATGGCATTCCTATCGTAATCATGAAAGCTTTCTGGATTAATTGCCTTACCTTCAAGTGGTAATGACTCATGAGAGAAAAGAAGTTGATAGAAATGACGTATAGCAGTACGCCAAACACACAAAAGGAAAAAAACAACACGGTATTTTCATCTTTATAATAGAAGAAGTTACTTCCCCAAATACTCCATAAGACCGTCAGGATTAATCCGCCCGCTAAACTGCTTCGGTAATTCTCACGGTAGTATTTCCAATATCGCTTCACAAGTCCAACATCTTCATCCTTTATGATCCAGTCTCTCACCGATGCAAACAAAGCTGCCGTCGAGGGGAAAAACACAAAAGGCACCAGACCAGCTGCAAGTATCCATAGCAATATTTGTTCAGGCTGGCTGCCTGCGTATCCTGCAGAAACAAGGAGTAAAACAAGAGGAAGATTGAAAAGGATCCACAGAATATTCACAACCGAAAAACGCATGATCCATTCACTCACCCTATACAAACCGCTGGATATTCCTGCTCTCTTCATCTAAATCCTCCTGCCTTTCTCTTATTCTGCGCTAGGTTATTTCACAGCACCTTCCGATACCCCTTCAATAATCTGCTTTTGGGCAAAGAAGTAGCCGACAATAACCGGAATGATGGCAAGCGTCAGTCCTGCCAGAGCCAGATGCCATTGCTTGGTATACTGCCCAAAAAAGAAGAACATTTTCAACGGAATGGTTGCTGTATCCTGACTCAACACAAGAGATGGAAGCAGGTAATCATTCCAGATCCAAATTGTATTCAAAATGGCAACCGTCACTGATATAGGTTTTAGCAGCGGGAAAATAATCCGGGTGAACACTTGGAATTTATTCGCCCCATCAATGGTTGCCGCTTCATCCAGTGAAGCAGATACCCCAGTCATCGCACCGTGGTAAAGAAATATAGATAAACTGCAGCCAAATCCCAGATACATAAAAATCAATCCTGCCGGGTTCAACATATCCACCTGCCCGAAGATAGAGACAAGCGGGATCATCACGGATTGAAACGGAATTAACATCGCGGCTACAAAAATCAACAGGAGCACACTGCTCAATTTACTCTTGTTCCTGGCAAGGGCATATCCAGCCATTGAAGAGAAGAAGACGATAATCACGATACTGATCACCGTAATCAGCAAGGAATAAAAAAGTGAATTCAAGAAATCCAACTCTTCAAACGCTTGCACAAAGTTGGAAAATTCCAGCTCATCCGGCATACCGAGCACACCCATGAAGATCTCTTTTTTGGTTTTGAAGGCATTGACTAACATCAAATAGAAGGGGGACAGCCATAATAATCCAAGCAATATGGCTAGTATTTCTATACCAATCGACTTACGCTTGCTCTTCATTACATGTCCACCTCTCTCTTTTTATTGTAGTAAACCTGCGTAAGAGCAATGATTGCAATTATGATGAAGAAGACAATCGCTTTCGCCTGACCATACGCCAATTGGTTTTCTGTATACGCTGTTCTAACGATTTCCATTGCGACCATTTGCGTAGAATCAAACGGTCCACCGTTCGTTAATGACAAGTTTTGATCATAAATTTTAAATGAAGTCGATAAGGTTAAGAACATACTTACCGTAAACGCTGGAGCGACAAGCGGGAATGTAATATTTCTGAATCGCTGGAAGCTGTTGGCCCCGTCCATTTCAGCGGCTTCTATAAGTTCATTCGGGATATTCTGCAAGTAAGCGATATAAATGATCATGATGTAACCAGCCATTTGCCAGCATGTCAAAATGACGATGCCCCAGAAACCGGTTGTTGTCGTTGACAGCCACCCTTGAAGGGAAGGCATACCCAGAAGCTGGCCAACATTACCGAATACATTGACAAAAATAAACTGCCAAATGAATCCTAAAATAAGACCGCCAATTAAATTGGGCATAAAAAAGATCGTTCTTAAGAAATTGCTCGTTTTAATCTTCCTTGTTACCAATACCGCCAAGCCCAGTCCCAACGCATTCAGCAGCAATACGGTGACAATGGTGAATTTCACTGTGAACCATATAGCATTCAAAAATTCGCTATCATTGATTAAGTTTTTATAATGCTCCAACCCTATGAAACTATTAACCGTTAAGCCATTCCAATCCGTGAATGAATAATAGGTACCCAATAATAAGGGAAGGATGACGACAATACCCAGGGCCAGGAATACCGGTGCCAGGAATAGCCAAAATGAAAGGTCTCTATTTCTCACAACTAACGCCTCCAGTGTATTTTTAGAGAAAAACCTTCTTAATGTAATCAAGCTAACAAAGCTATAAGCTTTGTTAGCTTGTAAGTTTGAGATTATTGACGAGGCTCTTCCCATTTTTGGATAGAATTGCTCACTACTTCTTCCCAAGTCATTTCACCGGCAATATATTTTTGCATGTTTGCACCAAGTACATCGCTCCAAGCGTTACTAGGATATCCTGCAAACACCCAGCCAATAGTATTTCCATTTGATGAATACTCATAAATATCTTTTGAAAGAGGATCTGCTATCTTTCCAGCATCATACCCTTCATAAGCAGGGATGAAGTTAAATTCAGTTACTACAGTTTCTTTTCCGACCTCAGAAGTGTTCATCCAGTCAAGGAAATCTTTAGCTGCCTGAACAGTTTCTTCATCTTTATTTTTATTTACAGCCCAGTAGTTTGGAACACCAACTGGAATGCTGCCTTCATACCCTTCAACTGGAATTGGCAATATACCAATGTTTTGTGCAAGTTCCGGATCCATTTGGTCGATGGAAGGGAATACCCAGTTACCTTGTTGAATCATCGCTACTTGCTCTAGAGAGAAATATTGTTCAACCTGCTGAGAATAGTCGACATTCAATGTTGGCTGTATGGAATATTCAGTTTGAAGGTCCAGCATCCTTTGCAGCTCGTCGCCTCTTTCAAACTCAACTGTCTTGGCATTGTAGGCTTCCAGAACATCATTGTTGAATTCCGGTGCTAAATATACGTTCGACAAGTGATTACCAACAACCCATTTTTCTTTACCAGCTAAGGCGAATACCGCTTCCAACCCTAACTCTTCCTTCTTGCTGTCCAGTGTTTTGACTGCTTTTTGAAGATCTTCATATGTTTTAATCGCAGATGGATCGATGCCAGCTTTTTCAAAGATGGATTTGTTGTAGATAAAGCCATATCCTTCCTGGTTATACGGCAGCCCCAACACTTTATCTCCGTCTGTCACAGAAGCAAGTGTACCCGGAAGTGCAAGATTAGCAGATTCAGTATCAGATAGATCCGCTAGATACTCCTTGAATTGTTCTGCTTCAGAAGGACCTGAAACACTGAAGATTTCCGGTTCGTCGCCAGAAGAGAACTTCGTTTTCAGAGATCCAAGATAATCCGTTCCCCCGCCTACAGCCGTGAACTTGATATCTACATTCGGATTTTCTTTTTCATAGACTTCGACCATCTCTTCAAATTGATCTTTAATCTCTACCTTCCCTTGGTAGACTTCCAGCGTGATCTTATCACCCTGCGCTCCTGAATCTCCCTCCGAAGAACAGCCCGCTAAAATAAGACTTGATGTGATGACTCCAGTTGATAAAAAAGATAACATTTTTTTCATTTATATAAATCCTCCTCAAAAATAAAACTTTATTGTAAGTGCTTTCATGAACTCATCTTACTATGGTAAAATGCATATGTCAAACGTTTTCATAAATTATTAGTTGAAGGGTAATTTTGAGCTCTTTTTTCGAGAGTTATTAATGAAAAATCAGCCACTCTACTCATAAAACCCTTATATATAGCTGGTTTTCCGGTGTGGTAATGTTACCACATTTTCATATAAGGATATTGCTTTTTAACTACGGATTACTTATTATTCGGATATAAAACTAAGTATAGATTAAAAGTTTCTACTTTTTTATATCCCCCAAAACGTACCCTAGAAGGTGTTGAATAAAATGGTAAATATTAAGGATGTTGCCACCCGGGCTGGAGTTTCAGTCACCACAGTCTCCCGGGTATTGAATAATCGTGGATATATAGGAAAGGAGACAAGAAAAAAGGTTGAGGAGGCGATGGCTGAAATTAACTATTCTCCCAATCAATTAGCCCGTGCCCTCCAAAAAAGCCAGTCTTATATTTTAGGCATCATAGTACCTGACTCTAATCACCCATTTTTCTCTGAGTTGATCAAACATGTAGAAATCACGGCAAATGAACACAATTACAAAGTGTTGATCTGCAACTCGCTGGACCAGCCTGAAAAAGAGGCAAAATATATCAGCATGCTCAAAGAAAATAGAGTTGACGGGATCATAATGTGCAGTCATACACTAGATGTCGAGGAGTACACAAAAGTGAACTTTCCAGTCGTGACCTTCGACCGGGTGATCGCAAATCAATTTCCTTACGTAGCTTCTGATAACTATAGAGGTGGAGAGATGGCTGCAGAACACCTAATCGAATCCGGGTGTAAGAGACTATTGCATATATCGGGGCCTTTGAAGTTGGACTTGCTGCCAAACAGGCGTACCGACGCTTTCAGACTGACATGCCTGAAGCACAACATTCCTCATGAAGTTATGGAAGTTTCCCAGGACAATTTAACATTTGAGTATTTTACCGAGTTTATTAAAAGGGAAGTGTCTGAGAAGCTCAGGGAGTTTGATGGGGTATTCTGCAGTAACGATATAGCAGCCTACGCACTATATCTCTATGCTGCTAAGAATAACATTAAAGTGCCCCAACAATTAAAGATAGTCGGCTATGACTACCATAGCTTCACAAGAATGCTTCAAACACCAAAACTCACTACAATTGCACAGCCAGTGAGCCGCTTAGGAAAGATTTTAAGCACTACTATCATCAACATGGTTGAAACCAAGGATCTGGAGTCTATTAATAATTCAATTATCGACGTGATGCTTATAAAAGGAGAGACAACATAAGAGATGACAGGATTGTATAACGGAGCAAAGTGTGGATGGCAGAATAAAAAAGAAGAAGCAGCTTTTGCTACTCATAAATGACAGCGGTTTCAAATTAACTGGATGGAATTGTCACGCCTGAGGTCAGGGTCAAGCCTCAGACTTGAGGATATTGGATGTATTTCATCAAGAAGATTATTAAGAGCCCAGAAAAGCGTCTCTCCCTTTAAAGGTGTGAGACTCTTTCTGGGCTCTTCTTTAATACTACCTGATCATACTTTTTTCCATAAGGTATTTAGATTCCTATTTCACTAATCTAAACTCCAACCCTTTTTTCCTCATCAGAAACTTAAGTCCCTCTCTAAAAGTCGAATGAGTAATAAACCTGCTGGTATCGACTCCAGAAGTAATGATCTTATGGGCAAACTTTGGGGAGAACCCTACGAAAATCGTGTCTACGCCCATTAACTTCAACCCGGCCTGGACTTCACCGATCTGTTGGATCAAGTAAGGCAAGCCAAGTGTCTCAACGTCTAACTGACTAATGCCGGTAAAATCAATAAGCACGGTATCTGCCTTTTGTTTTTGTATGCTAAATAAGATTCTGGTCTTAATATCATCTAAACGCTTTTCATTTAACACCCCTGTCAAAGGCACCAATATGGTATTGGGAATGACAGACGGGATAATCGGTGTTGAAAGTTCTTCGATCTGCCTCTCGTATTCCCTGACCTTTTCTTTAAGACGAGCATTTTCCTCTTTCAGGTTTTGCAAATCGCTCATTCATTTCCACCTCATAAGAATACTTTTAACACCATTATACCACTCTTATGAATATTGGTAGTTTTATTGATGGCTTTATTTCAAACCCCCAAGTCAACTAATCTAGTTGATAAGGAGAAATCAACGCATGCTGGGAAGCTGTCAAAAGATCGCGCCACACCCGATTAAACGGCGTAACCTGGTCGGACGCATACATCCCTAAGTAAGGATACAGAGTAAAAGCAGCTTCCCGAACTCCCTGAGAAACTCTTGCACACACCTTACCAACCTCTGTGTATTGCTTTTCTGTCGAATCTCCCGCTATATGGAGGTGCCAATTGGAATCGACCGTCTCATAATAAGTCCTCCTCAATGTTTCCAGCCTGGCTTCCTGTTCATCCAGCATACTTTTTAGCACGGTTTTTTTAGAGGAATCCTCTCCAAGAAGCCCTTCGTAAGACCTTGCTTCCTCTAGTAAACGACATCCCAGCCCAAGAAGTACGGCTGTAAACGATACTTTAGCAAAAGGTAAAAAGGGATACGTGAAGACCGGCCCTTCTACGAGGCCGTTGGATTCATTAATCGAAAACGTCCGCTCGTCGGGAACAAACACATCTTCAACTTTAATCGTATGGCTGCCGGTCGCCTTCAGCCCAAATGCACTCCAATCCTTCACGACCTGAACTTGCTCCGGAGTAAAAGCAAAAGCTCTCATTTCAGATTCTATTCCTTCAATCACCGCATTCGCCGTAAAAGTGGTCGCAAACTGGGCACCTGAGCAATACTTCCATTCTCCCGTGACACGGTATCCTCCTTCACACTTCACAGCTGTTCCAGTCGGGGTCCCGCTTCCCGCAATCACCGCATCCGCAGGCAGAAACACGTCTTCAAGGACCTCTTCCTTCATATTACCGGAGAAAAAGCCGCCGCCCGAACCAATCGTTACAAGCCAGCCGAAGCTGCCGTTGATGGAGGAAGCCTCTTCAAAGATTCGGATACTCTCTGGAAGAGATATCATTCTCCCACCAAGACTCTTAGGAACAAACAGTTTGAATAGTTGTTTTTCATGGATGATATCGAGGAGTTCTCTCGGAACATTCCCTTCCTGGTCCATTTGTTTTTCATATGAGCGGATTATTTCTGCTTTTTGTTCTGTGAATTCTTGCATTTTGGGTCACCTCAAGCTTTCTCACGTAATATATCCATCAAAAGTTAATCACCTTGCCTATAGACTCGTTAAAGGGGCCAGTGAGTTTCCTTTATTGACGGGAGATTGTCCCATTAACTGGCTAATTATACAATTTTAGAACAATGACTGTGCATATCCTCAGCACAACCCGTTTCCATCCTGTCCGATGTCCACATTTTCTTTTCACTTTCCCCTCTCCTCAGAAATATCCAATAGTTAATTATACTAAACAAGAAATGAACTCTCGTCTCGGTATAGAAAAGATATAAAGGCAAATCAGTCAGTAAATCAAAAAGAGCCCTTCCATTAAGAAGAGGGAAATTTTCTTTATTATTATTCAAGTGCCCGGTAAGGGGGACTCACAACATGTCCATATCAGCAGCTATCGGGTCGAGGAACCCGTCTCTTTGTCTCTTGTAATTCTATTACTACTTTTCATCCACACTATCAATACAGATTTCCCACCATTAAATAAGTTTTATAGAGCTCTTTGAAATATGGAACAACCCTTATTGAACAAAAAGAAACCCAAGAGCATCAAGATTACTCTTAGGTTTCCAATTAATATTTTTTACTATTTAAGATCCCTACTCCCTCCTGCCAACAAGTCCTGTCACAAATTGCAACCATGCATAAACTCCAGTTTTCACAGTTTCTGAGACCGGAGAATCCTTGGTTGGATCGAGGCAGACAAAGTCGATATGCCGAACAGAAGGGTGCTTTCCAATCTCTAAAAGTGAATCAAATAACTCAATCGTGGACAGTCCCCCTGGAGTGGAAGCTGGTACACCTGGTGCTACTGATATATCCAGTACATCCATATCCACCGTTACATAAACTCGATCTACTTTTTCAGATAATTGATTGAGTGCTTCCATGAGTGTCTGAACGAAGCCATTTTTCCGAGCCTGTTTTAACGTAATCATTTTTATTGAATGCTCTTTAGCATAGGTGATTAATGGCTTCGCATTAAAATAGCCATGCAGGCCAATATTAACTATATTTTCTCCCTTCATAATCGCCCCGTCAATTAATTGCCTGATTGGAGTCCCGTTTGCTGGTCCTAATTCAGCAGGATCACGCACATCTAAATGTGTATCCAACTGCAAGATACCGATTGTTTCGTTTGGAAATGCATCTTTAATCCCTCGAACTGCACAAGCAGTAGTTGAATGATCTCCACCAATCATGGAAGTCGTTGTGTCAGAGTATTTACCTACTAAGTAAGCGGTTGTTTCTTGAATACGTTGATGGGACAAAAGAATGTCTGTTGTGTGCATAGCTATATCCCCAGCATCCGCAATTTTAAGATCTATTAAGTCAACATCTTCTTCTATATTATAAGTCGCAAACCCCTTCCACATCCTCCGAAACTCCGAGGGATATAAAGATGCACCAGAAACACTTATCGATGATCGGGAGATTGGCGCTCCATATAAAACAAGGTCAGGCTGCCCTCCAACATCCTTGAGTTCCTGTATCCAATGATGGAGATAGGTGGGAGCTTCCGGTTTTATATTCCACTTCCACTCTGGAGATTGAAGCCAATTCTCAAACAATTCAGCCCACCACCTTTACGCCTTTTTTCCATAGTGCTTTAAGGTGGTTTACACCAAATAAATATTGTAATTCTTGGTAGCTTTTCACACCCCATAAAGCCACATCAGCTTGCTTGCCCACCTCTAGCGAACCGATGCTATCCTGCTTGTTAAGTGCACATGCCGCATTGTATGTGGC
Source organism: Rossellomorea sedimentorum (assembly GCF_046237645.1). Classification (GTDB taxonomy): domain Bacteria; phylum Bacillota; class Bacilli; order Bacillales; family Bacillaceae_B; genus Rossellomorea; species Rossellomorea sedimentorum. The sequence continues at coordinate 524,576 of NZ_CP143546.1, read as the reverse complement.
GGCAGTTAAAGCTTCTGCCGGAGTCATACGCATGGATATGCAAGCTAAATTCATGACAAGAGGCATTGAGGTGGTTGGGGAGGATCCAGGGTTGCAATCTGTAGAAACTGCTACAGCCACCCCTTCATCAATCATTTTTCTACCATTTGCAGCTTCTTCCCTTAAATAGAGAGCTGTAGCAGGCAGCAAGCAGGCAATTGTACCTGACTCTGCCATTGCTTTAACCCCTTCATCCGAAGCCTTTAATAAGTGTTCGGCTGAAATTGCTCTTACCTTGGCAGCTAATTCTGCTCCTCCATATGGAACGATCTCATCAGCATGTATTTTTGGTATAAGCCCATACTTTTTACCTGCTTCTAAAATTCTTTCTGACTGTTCTGGTGTGAAAACATCTTTTTCACAAAATACATCATTGAATTCTGCTAAGTTCTCTTTGGCCACAAGAGGAAGCATCTCGTTTATTAAATAATCGACGAATTCATCTTCTTTTCCTTTGTATTCAGGGGGAACAGCATGCGCCCCCATAAATGTAGCTACAAGGTCAATTGGATGGGTTGCTTGTAATTGTTTCATGACACGGAGCTGCTTTAACTCTGTTTCTAAATTCATACCATAGCCACTTTTTCCTTCAACGGTCGTTACACCATGTTGTAGAAAAGAATCTAGACGCTTGGTTGTTTGATCTATTAGTTCTTCTTCCGTAGCCTCACGGGTCATCCGGGTGGTGGCATGGATTCCACCGCCCGCATTCATGATCTCCATATAAGGTACCCCTTCAAGTCGCTTTTCAAATTCTCGTTCTCGGCTTCCGCCATAAGCAACATGAGTATGGGGATCTACCAATCCAGGCGTCACTAATTGACCGGCAGCATCGATAATTTCTGCTTCGTGTATTCTACTTTCATATTGCTCCCCAACTTCTTTAGTCGATCCTACCGCTTTAATTATTCCATCTTCTATCCATAAGCTTCCATCTTCTATTAAGCCTAACTCAGACATCGCCGCCTTGGAACGAGGACCTTCCGTTTTGGATGCAAGAGTTGCCAATTGATGTATGTTTTTAATCCAAATCGGCTTTTTCATCTTATTCAGTCTCCATTTCTAACATCGGAATCTTTACTCCTCTTTCACGAGCAGTCTTCTTTGCCAGTTCATAACCTGCATCCACATGGCGTACAACTCCCATACCCGGATCGGTTGTGAGAACACGTTCGATTCTTTCTGCTGCTTCCTTTGTTCCATCTGCAACAATGACAATTCCTGAGTGCATGGAATAACCCATACCCACTCCACCACCATGATGCAGGGACACCCATGTGGCACCGCCGACTGCGTTTATCATTGCATTCAATATTGGCCAGTCCGCCACTACATCAGAACCATCCTTCATTGCTTCCGTTTCTCTGTTAGGAGAGGCTACAGATCCAGAATCTAGGTGATCGCGCCCGATAACGACTGGTGCTTTTAACTCTCCATTGGCTACCATTTCATTAATGATCTTTCCAAAACGTGCTCTTTCTCCGTATCCAAGCCAACAGATCCTTGAAGGAAGCCCTTGGAATTGAATTTTTTCTTTTGCCATCTGAATCCAGTTACATAAGTGATTGTTATCACTAAATTCACGTAAAATAACATCGTCTAATTTATAAATATCTTCTGGATCTCCAGAGAGTGCAACCCATCTAAACGGTCCTTTTCCTTCACAAAATTGAGGACGGATATAAGCTGGAACAAATCCCGGGAAGGCAAAGGCATCTTCTACACCTTCATCCTTAGCAACCTGACGGATGTTATTTCCGTAATCAAAAGTGACAGCTCCTTTTTCCATCATTTCGAGCATCGCCTGGACATGTTTTGCCATAGAGGCTTTAGACTGTTTTACATATTCCTCTGGATCAGCTTCCCGCAATTTTGCCGCTTCCTCCAAGGACATTTTTGAAGGAACATAACCGTTTAAGGGATCATGGGCAGATGTTTGGTCTGTAACAATATCAGGCAGAAAGCCTTTCTCAAGCATCTCAGGAAGAACATCGGCAGCGTTTCCAATCAGCCCGATCGATAATGCCTTACCCGCAAGCTTTGCTTCTTTAGCCATCTCGATTGCTTCATCCAATGAAGCTGTTTTTACATCTGTATAACGAGTTTCAATACGGCGGTCGACCCGGCTTTCGTCCACATCTATTCCAATACATACTCCACCATTCATGGTGACAGCCAGTGGCTGGGCTCCCCCCATCCCTCCAAGTCCTGCGGTTAATGTAATTGTATTTTTCAATGTACCTCCAAAATGCTGTTTCCCAATCTCTGCAAAAGTCTCATAAGTACCTTGTACAATTCCTTGGGACCCAATATAAATCCAGCTTCCCGCAGTCATCTGCCCATACATCATAAGCCCTTTTTTGTCCAACTCATGGAAGGTCTCCCAATTCGCATAAGCAGGAACAATGTTGGAGTTCGCAATAAGGACGCGCGGAGCATCTGGATGTGACTTGAAAACGGCTACAGGTTTCCCTGATTGAACCAATAATGTTTCATCGCTTTCCAACTCTTTCAGCGATTTTACAATGGCATCAAAACAATCCCAATTTCTTGCCGCTTTTCCAATCCCCCCATACACAACTAAATCTTCCGGCTTCTCCGCAACTTCAGGATCCAGATTATTCATTAGCATACGAAGTGCAGCTTCCTGTAACCAGCCTTTTGTATTTAATTCCGTTCCACGATATTGGATAACTTTCTGTGTTTTAGTTTGTTCCATCTGGATGGCCTCCTTTAATATATACAACTAAGATTTTTTATAGATTAATAGGTTCAGAAGAGCTTTCCGACTTTTTCTTCTACTATAGAAATCAGCTCGCCTGTATGAATGAGATCTTTCAACATTTCAATGTATGGATAAAGATATTTATCTTCTGTCAATCTTGGTATAGTTTCTGCAATCTTATCCAAAACAGCTTTGGAAGCTGAGCCGGGACTCCACTCTTTTTCTACAAATTGATGGGCATTGTAAATAGATAACAGCTCTATGGCTAATATATATTCCAGTTTCCCCGCTGCTTCTCGAGCCTTTTTAGCTGAATTGTATCCCATCCCTACATAATCCTCCTGATCGGCACAAGTAGGGATGCTATCGACCGTTGCAGGGTGAGATAAAAGCTTCATCTCATTTAATAAGCCTGCCTGGGTATACTGCGGGATCATTAGTCCTGAGTTCAGACCAGCATTTTGAACAAGGAACGACGGGTAACCTGAAAGACGGGAATTTATAAGACGTGAGTTTCTCCTTTCAGACATCTTCGCTACTGCCGTCGCCGAGATACATGCAGAATCTAACTCGATCCCTACATAGGAGGAGTCGCAATTGCTCCCCGAAATTGCACCGCCATCCTCTTCATCAGGCCATAATATTGGGTTGTCACAACATGCATTCATTTCAATCTCAATAGTCTCCAACGCATCATATAGCGTTTTTTTAGCTGCTCCCTGAAGCTGGGGAATCGCTCGTAAAGACAATGCATCCTGCAAGCGATAATCAATAGACTGTTTCGCTATCTCGGAATCTTCCAGAATCTTTCTAACATTTTCAGCTGTGTTTCTTTGATGCTCATGCGGACGGACTCTCATCAATCGATCCTCAAAGGCCCGTGTTGTACCACGCAATACTTCTAAAGCCATTGCACCTATGATATCGGCAGCCTTAACAGCTTTTAACATATCGTATAGTGCAAGTGCTCCAAGGGCTGTAGGGCTTGTTGTTCCACTTATTAAAGCTAAGCCTTCCTTTGCAGCAAGTTCAATCGGTTCCAATCCTGCCCTGAGAAGAGCTTCTCTTGAAGGTAACAGCTCACCATCAAAATAGGCTTTTCCTTCCCCTATCATCACTAATGCTATATGTGCTTCCACACTTAAATATCCGACAGAGCCTTCACCAGGGGCAAAAGGGACTACTCCTTGATTCAAACATTGCCGATACATTTCCAAAGTCTTAAGCTGGACACCTGAATACCCCTGTCCTAAATTTTGCAGAACCATTAACATGATTGCTCTTACAGCTTCTTCTTTTAGTGGTTCACCAACAGAAGTTGCATGCGATAAAAGAATATTTTTTTGAAGCAGTGCTGTCTGATCCGCTGATATAACCTTTGTCGAGAGGGCCCCGAACCCTGTATTGACTCCGTACATGACCCATTCTTCATCAATCCACCTATTTACTAATTGACTCGATCTTTCTACACGCTGGCGGTAAGAATCTGAAAAATCTACTCGAGCACCATAACGCGCAATGGAGACAAATGAATCTAATGTCAGTGCATTACCTAAAGCTATATTTTTCTTTTGTTGAACCGCCATATTAATTTCCCTCTTTTCCATTTAAGGCTACTCTTCGATCTTGTCGAAGAAGAACATCTTGACTGCTGAAACTACTTGCAGGACAAAGACAAAGAGAACAGCGGAACCACCTAAAGCAGCAAGATATTTCACTCCATCAACCCCTTGTACTCCTCCAGCAAAAGCCACCATTACAAATGCTATGACAGCAATAGAAATCGCCCAGATAAGCATTTTCCATTTAGCAGGTTCCTCGTCATAACGAATATTCACTGAACATAACGTAGCAATTGCACGAACCATTGAATCTGCAGCCGTAGCGAACGAAAGGATTAAAGCAATCATCACAACAGGAATAATAATTACCGCGAGAGGTAAGTTAGCTAGGAAAGCCCATAAACCAGCCACCGCTCCACTTTCTTGTATTGTTGATACCAAGTCTACCGTATTATTTTGCTGCCAATGCAATGCCGTTCCGCCAAAAACACCGAACCACACAATACTGAATACAGCTGGCAAGATCCAGTTGATTACCATAAACTGACGAATCGTCCTACCATAAGAGATAATCGCCAGGAATATCCCCATTAGTGGTGCATAGGCAATCCAAATGGCCCAGTCATATAGTGTCCACCACATTACGAGAGCTTCTCCACCAATAATTCCTGGGTCAAGTCCCCATCCCCAGAAGTTCTGCAGCCATTGAGCAAAACCTGCAGTTGTCGATTGTAAAATATATAAGGTAGGACCGATAATAATTAATGCAATCAAAAGGATATAAAACACCTTTGCATTTATACTTGACATCCTTCTAATCCCTTTGTCTAACCCTTTTAAGGCTGACAGTGTAAACAACCCAGTAATCACACATACCAGAATTAACCATACGGCAGGTCCTTGATTAATCCCATAAAAGGTTTCTATACCAGACCCCACTAATGCCAACCCTGCTCCTAGAGATGAAGCCAATCCAAGTGCAATCGCTAAAATAGCTAAGGTGTCGATAATTCCTGGCCAGATTCCCTTTGTAATTTTGCTGCCAAACAAAGGAGTTAACGTCCCTGTAACAGACAAAGGCTGCTTACGATTAAAGTACATATATGCTACTACTAATCCGCATAGTGAATACATTGCATACGGTATAAATGTCCAATTGTAAAAGGAGCGTCCCATTGCATAAATCGCTGCCGAAGAAGTACCAGGCTCTACGCCTGTATTTGCCATTTCCCCATATATGTTACCGAAATAGATAATAGGTTCATTTACCCCGTAAGTGATGACTCCAGTAGCGATTCCTCCAGTAAGAGCCATAGCAAACCAGGCAAAAAACGGATATTTAGGCTTTGCTTCCGCCCCACCTAAACGGACATTACCTAATTTTGAAAACGTTATCATTATTACAGTCGCCAATGCCACTATTGAAATAATCTGATAAAGCCACCCCAACCCTCGTAAGGATCCTATAAATCCATTCATAGAAATATCAGCCAACAATTGATTATTAACAATCCCTAAGACTGCTCCTCCCCCAACAACAAGAAATGACGGTAAAAATACGGATAAACGTGTTTGCTGTTTTTTGTCTCCAACTATTTCTGGAGCCTTTTCTCTTTCTGTAGCCAATGACATGTTAAATTCCCCCTTCAAATATTATTTTAAATTAAAGCCAGGTGAGCCATTAGAGATGAGCAATACTCTAATAAAAATTCTAAATATACTGAAAATTATATAGGGTAATTTTCTGTAAAAATAGATGATTAATTTTCGAATTTAGATAATTTTTTTTGAAATAGAAAGTTCCTAGTTATTTTCCGATTTATTTTTTTATAATTATTTACGATTTTTATAATATTTTTAGATTTATATATAAAAAATTCATCCCTATTCCATATCTCCTTTTATATATAACCGATACTCTCTAGGGGACATAGAAGTTACTTCTTTAAAGAGCCGAGTAAAATAGCTGGGATTACGGAATCCTACTTTAAACGCAACTTGTTTAATCGGCAGTTCAGAGGCATGGAGAAGCTGTTTAGCTTCCTTGATGCGTTTATTTGCTAAAAGTTGCCGGAACGACATTCCCCGCTTCTTCATAAGTAAATGGCTATAATAGGATGTACTTCTTCCTACCGCTTCAGCTACTTTCTCCAACGATAAGTCAGGGTTTGTATAATGCTTCTCTATATAAAGGAGCCCTTTTTCAATAACGTCTTTTTTAGAGTACACTTCCCCCAACTTTGAACGGTCCAATAAGTCATAAAGGAATAGAAGCATTTCCTGTACAATTCGGTATAAGACACGATTGTACAAAATTTCCGCAAAAATCTTCATGTAGTATTCCTCCATTTCACCTCGATCCAGCTGATACGTTTTCATAAAACGTCTTACCTGTGCAAGGATACTTGTCAGCCTTGTTCGTAGTGTTTCAGGATTAGGGAAGGGGGTTTCCATATGTAAGAATTCCTGGTGCATCCACTCTTTTATTTTTTGTTTATCAAATCCACTCAGCATATCCACCCACTCCCTCTGTTCCGCTGAGGTTAAAAACGGATCCATTTCATGCCAGGATTCGTATGCATCTTTTGGTAATATGACTTGACGATAGCCTAGAAAAAAAGTCATATCCGTCAGCCTTTTAGCAGCCAGATACATCTCATGTACAGATTGCATTTCAGTATTCGGCGGAATAATGGCTGCAGCAAGAGGCTCAATATTTAATGCCTCCCATTCTCTCAAAACTTTCCATGCCTCTTCTTTAATATGTTGAGTCGGACTGCTGAAAAGACAAACGACCATGTCTGTTAACGGAAGAATTGTCGGATGTTCCCGAAATGGAAAATAAGTTAGAAATTGAAGTAAATCGACTAATTTTTTGTGGTTTTCAGTATGTAACAGCATCAATGCAACCTCACCATTGTTTTGCTCATTATCTAAGAATAAGGATTGGTAAGAATAGCCTTCATCCTTATGAGAAGAAAAGACATCTATTACTTCCCTGCGTTCTACTTGTGATAGAGCTATACGGAGGCTTTGCTTAATTTTCACAGGGTCCAGAGGTTTGACGAGCAAATCCACACTACCTAATTCAATTGCCTGCTTAGCCCGTTCAAAGGTCGCTTCGGCTGTAACTGCTAGAATTTTTGGTGAAAAACTATTAATATACCTTTGAAGGTGCTGCCAATTCTCAGCCGGAATCATATCTAATTCAATGTACAGAATCTCTGGAAGCTCTTTTTCAATAACCGCTATTGTCTCCTTAGCCGTTCTTGAAACCATAACCTTACTTATTGGAATAGAGTATGTTGAAATAAGCCATTCAATAGCTACTCGTTCATTGTTATCTCTCTCTGCTATCAGTATTTTCATCTTCTACCTATCCCCTCTGTATTATGAAATCCCAAAAATAATAGAAACATTTCTCTCTAATCTTTTATAAACTATGCGTCTCTAAAAATATGATAGATAAAGTATACTACCAACCACCATTGGGAGTAAGTGGTAAAGTGAATTAATAGTGCGAAAATTACAATAACAACCCATTACTCTTTCACATGAGTTATAAGATGCTACAAAATGCTACTTTCTGAATCTCCAACTTATTTATGTTCAGCTCTTGAGCATAACCGCGCTTTCTTTAAAGCTAAAGAAAAAAGCAGACTTTTGACTGAGCCTACTACCATCGTTATTAACTCTCTACAAATTCTAGCATTCGGGATCGCTGTATTTGTTATTTGGGACAAGTAGCCTGTTCCTGCAAAACATTATCAAATATATGTTTATAGGCAACACAGACCAATAAAGAAAAAAGATCCCTCCTATTTTGTGAAGGGATCTTTAAACATGTATCTATTCAAATACCAAACTAGTCGCTGCACCGGAGGAGAAGTAGTGGAAGGCACACCCCTCGTCCGGTTATAATCTATTTAACGGTGATTCTGCTTCCACAATCGCAAATGATACTGTGCTTAAGCGTTTTTATTGGTGCCTGGCATTTGGCACATAAGCGTTTCTTAGGTATCACACCTTTTCCCTCTTCCTGTACAACGATTATCAGTTATTTTAGGTCAAAACGATCTGCATTCATTACCTTCACCCAGGCATCCACAAAGTCACGTACAAACTTTTCTTTGTTATCATCCTGAGCATATACTTCGGCAATAGCACGCAGGACGGAGTTTGAACCAAATACGAGGTCGACTCGAGTCGCGGTTCTCACGACTTTGCCCGTTTTGCGGTCACGTCCTTCGTAGACTTTTCCGTCCACTGGCTTCCACTCTACTCCCATGTCAAGCAGGTTGACAAAGAAGTCGTTTGTAAGTGTACCTACGTTGTCAGTGAACACTCCATGCTGGCTGCCGCCATGGTTCGTGCCAAGGACACGCATACCACCGACAAGCACAGTCATTTGCGGTGCCGTAAGATTCAGTAATTGCGCTTTGTCTACCAGAAGCTCTTCAGGACTTACGCTGTACGGTTTCTTTTGATAGTTGCGGAAACCATCAGCTATTGGTTCCAGTACCTCAAAGCTTTCCACATCTGTTTGCTCTTCTGTTGCATCACCGCGTCCAGGAGTGAACGGAACCGTTACATCAAAGCCTGCATCTTTGGCCGCTTTTTCTACTGCCGCACTTCCGCCAAGTACGATCAAGTCGGCAAGGCTGACTTTTTTATCCAGGTGACTTTGGATGTCTTCCAATACATTCAGTACTTTCGCAAGCTGCTCAGGCTGGTTGACTTCCCAATCTTTCTGAGGAGCAAGACGGATGCGGGAGCCATTAGCACCGCCGCGCATATCAGAACCGCGGAAAGTACTTGCTGAAGCCCAAGCAGTCGTAACGAGCTCACCGATTGTAAGTCCTGAATCGAGAATCATCACTTTGATTTTTTCTACTTCTTCCTCAGTCAATTCGTAATCAACTGTTGGTACAGGGTCTTGCCAGATAAGCTCCTCTTCCGGAACTTCTGGACCTAGATATCTTGAAACCGGCCCCATGTCACGGTGAAGAAGTTTAAACCAGGCACGGGCAAACGCATCTGCAAACTCTTCCGGATTCTCGTGGAAACGGCGGGAGATTTTTTCATATGTCGGATCCATACGCATCGCCATATCGGCAGTCGTCATCATCGTCGGAACACGTTGTGCAGCATCTTCTGCATCCGGTGCAAGGTCTTCCTCTTTAGGATTCACAGGAGCCCATTGATGTGCGCCTGCAGGACTCTTCGTCAACTCCCACTCATAGCCAAACAGCAGATCGAAGTAACCATTGTCCCACTGTGTCGGGTTAGCTGTCCAAGCCCCTTCAATACCACTTGTGATAGTGTCGCGGCCTTTGCCTGAACCATGAGTGCTTGCCCAGCCGAAGCCTTGTGCTTCAATAGCGCCAGCCTCAGGATCAGCACCAACGTGAGAAGGATCTCCAGCACCGTGGGCTTTACCAAATGTATGTCCGCCAGCTGTCAGGGCAACGGTTTCTTCATCGTTCATGCCCATACGAGCAAATGTTTCGCGGATGTCGCGGGCACTTGCAAGCGGATCCGGATTGCCGTTTGGTCCTTCAGGATTTACATAGATAAGACCCATCTGAACCGCAGCAAGTGGATTTTCAAGCTCGCGATCACCTGAATAACGGTTGTCACCAAGCATTTCTTTTTCAGAACCCCAGTAAATGTCTTCTTCCGGGTGCCAGATATCAGCACGTCCGCCTCCGAAACCAAATGTCTTGCCGCCCATGGACTCAATCGCAACGTTACCAGTCAGAAGCAATAAGTCTGCCCAGGAAATTTTGTTTCCATACTTTTGCTTGATCGGCCATAGCAGACGACGCGCTTTATCAAGGTTTCCGTTATCCGCCCAGCTGTTCAGTGGCGCGAAACGCTGTGCACCGGTTCCACCGCCGCCGCGCCCGTCCGCTGTACGGTATGTACCCGCAGCGTGCCAAGACATACGGATGAAAAATGGTCCATAATGACCGTAATCAGCAGGCCACCAATCCTGGCTGTCCGTCATTAAATCTCTAAGATCCTGCTTAAGAGCATCGTAATCTAATTTCTTGAATTCTTCTCTATAGTCAAAGTCTTCCCCCATAGGGTTCGTCTTTTTATCATGCTGATGTAAAATGTTTAAGTTTAATTGATTCGGCCACCAATCTTTATTCGTTGTGCCGACTGAATTATGGCTGGTCATGCTTCCGTGATGAAACGGGCATCCGCCAGTGTTGTTATTTTTAGTATCCATATTCATTTCCCCTCTTCATATAAAATAAGTAGCAAATAATATGACTAGCTTATGAATAAGCTTATTAAAGTTAATTACAAATAAATGATAACACCTATCAGTTGAAAGTCAATACTAATTTATAATAATTATTAAAAAATAAACTGTATCAAGTGAAAAAGTGTATAAAAAGGGCGCCATATTGCACAGTTGTCAATTTTCAATTGGCTGAGGTTATCGATTTCCGCTCCAGGCGTGCGACTCCGCGGGGCGTGCGGTGAGCCTCCTCGGCTTCGCCTGCGGGGTCTCACCTGTCACGCTAGTCCCGCAGGAGGTCTCACGCCTTCCGCTCCAATCGAGACTGTGGCTCTATTTTAAAAATACTTTTTTTGAAAAACCTATAACAGGACATACCACTTCTACACTATTACTATTACAAAGCCGATAGTGTTTATGATTACTTGTTTCAATTTATTCTAAATGGCTGGACAAACTTTCTTGATGACATCATCAGGGGGAGAAACAAGTGGTTTGCATGGGAGAAAGAGGCTTGCGCACGGAATATAGATATATACGCAGGGATGCGCACGGGAACTAGCTGAATGCGCCCAGCTTACGATTTGAAGATATATGAAGAGAAGGAGCTATAAATCAATGCTCCTTCATGATACTCCTGGCAGCATAGTAGCCGCTTAGGGTGTGCTAACGGATGGAGGATATCTATCCGATCAACTTTCACCCCTTTTCGCTTACAATGAATTAAAATCAACGAGGTATAAGGAACATAAAACCAAAGTGAAATGAGGGATTTCCCATGAGATGCGGCGCTAAATGCTTTCTGGTTGAAGTGGAATTAAAGGAAGGTATACAAACTAAATCAGTTACGGCCCGTACAACTATAGAAGCAAGAAAAACCATTCGGAAAGAATATGGAGCTGAGGTTGAGATTTTATCTGTTAAGGAGGAAAAGAGGTGACCAACCACTGTTGTGCTTTGCCCCAGGCACCACCCGAAATATGTCGAATACAAACACGAAAACACCTCCTTTAGCCTTGAGGTGTTTTTCGTTGAGTTTACTTTTATTCTCTATGCATTGCTTTTATAAGATTAAAAAACAGGAAGTCCATCCTCTAACATGGACCAGTCTTTCGTCATTTCTTCATCTGTCAGCAGGCATTCATCCAAACTACTCTCAATGGACGGGCGATTCATGCCAATGCCGATAAATACGATTTCTGTCATGCGGTCACCCCAGGTTGCATCCCACCTGTCCAGCAATTCAGGTTCCTGTCTCAAGATTTCTTCCCTCTCTGATTCAGGATAGGAAGCGATCCATTTTCCTGCTGACTGCAATACGATAGAAGTGCCGGCCTGTGATAACAATCCGGCTGTGTCATTGCGTGCTGAAAGCCAGAAAAACCCTTTCGCCCGGACAATCTCTTCCGGCCATTTTTCCAGCCACTCTTCCCATCTTTCCGGATGAAATGGCTTTCTTCTTCTATAAACGAAAGAAGTGATACCGTATTCTTCTGTTTCCGGGATATGCTCTTCGTTTAGCTCTTTGATCCAGCCCGCTGCCTGGCTGGCTTTTTCAAAATCAAAAAGATTAGTATCCAATATCCTGTTCAATTCCACCCTGGATTGCACAGTATCGATGATCTTCGCTTCCGGGTTAAGCTTCTGCAGAACTGCATGCAATTCATCGCGTGTTTCGTTACTGATCAAATCTGTTTTATTTAACAGAATGATATCCGCAAATTCTATTTGATCAATTAACAGGTCTACTACTTCCCTGTCATCGTCCTCCCCCGCTCCTTGTTTTCTGTCAAGGAGGCTCTCTCCTGATGAAAAGTCATGCCAAAAACGGTTTCCGTCAACCACGGTCACCATTGCATCCAGTCTGCAATGTTCGGATAAATTGATTCCCAGCTCTTCATCTATGTAGGTGAACGTCTGTGCTACCGGAATAGGTTCTGAAATGCCGGTCGATTCAATGACGATATAGTCGATATCCCCCTTTTTCACCAGCCTTTCCACCTCAATCATTAGGTCCTCACGCAAGGTACAGCAGATACAGCCATTTTGAAGCTCTACCATCTTCTCTTCCGTTCGTGAGAATCCTCCTTGTTTGATGAGGGATGCATCAATGTTCACTTCACTCATGTCGTTCACAATGACAGCGATTTTTCTATCTTCCTTATTGGCTAAAATATGATTCAATAAGGTGGTTTTTCCTGACCCTAAATATCCGCTTAATACTGTTACAGGCACTCTTTTTCTCATTTCCTGCCTCTCCCTTTTTCACATTCTATTTAAAACAATTCTTTCAGCAGCCTTCCGAGCTCCGGCAATATTTCTGGATACCGGTCCGATTTCCAGTTCTGCCAGAGGGCCTGTCACATAGAGGTGCGGGCACCATTCTAATGAAGGCTCCACGACGGGATAGCCGCAGGTGGCACATTTCAGTTTTTCCCGCTTAATGAGTTTCTGCAGCCATTCCTGCTGCGGCATCATCGGGGTGAAACCCGTTGCCAGAATAATTGACTTGGCTTTGATCCTGACATCGGTGTCGAGGAGCAGCGAGGTTCCCTGAAGGTCCGATTCTGCAGAGACCACTCCTCCATCTGCAATCGTTAATGAACCCTCCCTGGTCAGCTTTGCAAGCCTTGCATGAAGTTCAGAGGTGATGGAGCCTCTGTGTCTGGCGTTCTGAATCGCCGCTCTTCGCTCTTCATAGCTTTTTAACTGCAGAAAGGAGTCCATATTCTTTGGTCCGAGCCATCCTGGATTGCTGTCAAAATCATGGACCCGAAATGGATGCCTCTTCAGGAGGGTGACCTTCCCTGGAAAAAGCCTGCTGAGCTTGATACTTGTATGTGCTGCAGTTATGCCTCCGCCTACTACAACCAGCGGCATGGATTCGCTGACCATCTCCGGCAATACTGGATCAAAAATATGATGGATAGAATGTTCAGACTCCGTTTGCAGTTTTGCTGCCCACTCAGGGATGTTCAACTGTTCGCTGAGGCTTATGGAGATCACAAGGTTTCTTCCATTGATTGTCCGACCTGCTTCTGTATGTACCCTCCACGTTTCCTTGTCTTTTACTACATCTTCTGCACGGCCTTTTATCCAGGCCTGTTCAAGCTGCGTTTCGTGCAGCACCGCTTCACTGTGCTCATTAAACAAAGAAAGCGACGGACGTTTATAACGGCCATAAAAGTCTTTGGAACTTTTCGATTTCGCTGCTTTCTGCAAGCTGAAAGGATTCAGGTCAAGATGATGGACAAATGGAGAACGTAAATATTGCATTCCAATCCTATCCGTATTACGTTTCCAGTTGTGGAGAGGCCCATCATGCGGGTCGATAATCCGGATATTATCTATGCTGGTCCTCCCGCTTTTTAACAGGTAAGCTGCAACTGTGCACCCGTGAATCCCGCCGCCAATTATGATCCAATCGTACATGGTAATGCTGCCTCTACCAGCTGGACTTCTTGACTCCGGGAATCTGCCCTTTATGTGCAAGCTCCCTGAAAGCTATCCGGGACATCTTGAATTTGCGCAGATAGCCGCGCGGCCGGCCTGTGATTTCACAGCGATTCTTCAAGCGTGTCGGAGAAGAATCTCTTGGAAGTTTTTTCAGTGCTTCATAGTCTCCCTTTTCTTTGAGTTCCCATCTTAACTCTGCGTAGCGTTCTACAATCTCCTGGCGTTTTCTTTCTTTAGCGACTTTTGATTTCTTAGCCATGTGTTCTCTTCCTTTCTAGAAGTTTATTTCGTAATCATTACGATTTAAGGTGTAAAAAATTTTATATGAGTAATAGAAATTCCATTTTCCTTTTAGTCCCGGATTTCAATTGCTCAGTATAGTCAATCCATTGAACCTGTTTCAATTTCTTTTTTAACTTTGCATCTATCTCCGTTTCGATTTCCCGCATAAGCTTCATAAGCTGCCCGTATGTCATATTGAAGTGAGCCGCTGCCTGCTTGTGCGGTGTATGCTTGACCAGAAGCGACATGAACTGTTCGGAAGTTTCAGATCTTGATGCCAGTTCATCTTCAATCCCGACAACATATTGATAGACCTCTCTCTTATACGGTGGGAGACCCGCAACTACATCTCTTGCCAAAATCTCCATTAAATGTTCATTCATGTGCTTCACTCCTGGATTATAAAAATTAGTTCGGGCGCTCCATGTTGTATTTTTTCAAGAAACGGTCTGCGCGGCCGCCGCGGTCAGCAAACTTCTGTACTCCCGTATAAAATGGGTGTGTATCTGAACTTACCTCTACTTTGATCAGCGGATAGGTGCTTCCATCTTCCCATTCGATGGTTTCGGGGGAGCTCATGGTTGAACTGGTGAGAAACTTATATCCACTGTTCGTGTCCATAAAAACAACTTTTTGATAATTTGGGTGAATTCCTTTTTTCATTTATATGCCCTCCTGATTATTTTAATTAAATCGTAACGTTTACGATTTAAAATTCATCTAACGTTATTTAACCAGAATTTTATAGGGAAAGCAAGTTATTCTTTTTATTCAAAAAATGCGGAGATGATTAAACTAACAGGGATTGATTTTATTAGAGACAGATAAGTGAAGCAGACAATTTCCCACCCTAATGGTGAGTAACCTCCCTTGTTTAAATAAGGGGAGTCTTTCCCGCTATCCAGTGGATTTGGACCAGCTTCGGGGTATATAAGGGGAATTTTTCCCGTTAAGGCAGATTATAATGGTCCATTTTCATGCTTTTGGAGTAAATAGAGGGAATCCTTCCCTCTATTTGCTCTATTTTTTGTGCTATTTCTTCAATAAGAGGATTTTCTCCCCTTATTTCGGCAGCTGACTTCATCGGAACCTTTGCATAATTGCTATCTTCGAATTTATTAACCTAACGGGGATTGATTTTATTAGAGACAGATAAGTGAAGCAGACAATTTCCCCCCCTAATGGTGAGTAACCTCCATTGTTTAAATAAGGGGAGTCTTTCCCGCTATCCAGTGGATTTGGACCAGCTTCGGGGTATATAAGGGGAATTTTTCCCGTTAAGGCAGATTATAATGGTCCATTTTCATGCTTTTGGAGTAAATAGAGGGAATCCTTCCCTCTATTTACTCTTTTTTTTGTGCTATTTCTTCAATAAGAGGAATTTCTCCCCTTATTTTGGCAGCTGACTACATGGGAACCTTTGTATAATTGCTATCTTCGAATTTATTAACCTAACGGGGATTGATTTTATTAGAGACAGATAAGTGAAGCAGACAATTTCCCAACTGAGTAACCTTCAATTGTGAAAATAAGGGAAGTTTTTCCCGTTATCCAGTGGATTTGGACCAGCTTCGGGGTATATAAGGGGAATTTTTCCCGTTAAGGCAGATTATAATGGTCCATTTTCATGCTTTTGGAGTATATAAAGGGAATCCTTCCCTCTATTTACTCTAATTTTTGTGCTATTTCTTCAATAAGAGGAATTTCTCCCCTTATTTTGGCAGCTGACCACATGTATAATCGCTACCTTCGGAATAAAAAATGCTTGGAGGTCTCCAAGCCAACATTGGTAGACCTCCAAGCACTATTCATCTATATTTTATACTTCACAACCTCAACTATTCCCTATCAAACAACGAAGCCCCGGCAATCCCCGGTTCCGTCATTTCATAAGGATTCAAAATCAAATCAAGCTCTTCTTCCGTCAGTACATCATACTTCAGGCAGAGCTCCCTAATCGGCTGTCCGTTCAAAATAGCTTCCCTTGCGATCCTTGAAGCGACTTCATAGCCGATATGCGGATTGACCGCCGTGATGATGCCGACACTCTTCTCCACATATTCCTTCATTCTCTCTTCATTTGCTTCAATGCCTTTTACACAGTACTCTGTGAACGAATCGAAAGCATTGTTCATGATACTGATGGATTGAAGCAGGTTGAAAATCAGGACCGGCTCCATAACGTTCAGATCAAACTGCCCTGCTTCGGACGCAAGCGAGATGGTTTGGTCGTTCCCGATCACCTGGAAGGAAACCTGGTTGATCAGTTCCGGCATAACAGGGTTCACTTTCCCCGGCATGATGGAAGAACCCGGCTGTCTCGCCGGCAGGGAAATCTCGCCCAGACCTGCCCTTGGCCCTGAAGCCATCAAACGGAGGTCATTGGCAATCTTAGACATGTTGATCATGCAGATTTTCAAACTGCTGGACACTTCTGTGTAAGCATCCGTGTTTTGCGTAGCGTCCACAAGATGCTCGGCCCCTTTGAACGGCAGGCCGCTGATTTCTGCAAGGTAAGGCACGACAAGCTCGATATATTTCGGGAACGCATTCAGGCCGGTCCCTACTGCCGTTGCCCCCATGTTCAATTCATAGAGGTGCCCCCTCGTCTGCTTGATACGTTTGATATCCCTTGCAATCACTCGGCTGTATGCTTCGAATTCCTGGCCGAGCCTGATTGGAACGGCATCCTGAAGATGAGTGCGGCCCATTTTGATGACATGGCTGAACTCCTGTGCTTTAGAGCTGAATGCCTCATGCATGTTCTCCATCGTGGAGATTAGCTGCTCGAGCAGGTTCAGAATCGCAATATGCATACTCGTCGGGAACGCATCGTTCGTGGACTGCGACATGTTGACGTGAGAGTTCGGGCTGCAGTGACTGTAAGACCCCTTCTCTTTCCCCATGAGCTCAAGAGCACGGTTCGCCAGGATTTCATTGATGTTCATATTGAAGGAAGTCCCCGCGCCTCCCTGGATTGGGTCGACAAGGACCTGATCATGCATCTTCCCTTGGATCATTTCATCTGCCGCTACCATGATCGCTTCCGCAATACCCTCATAAAGCCTTCCGACATCCATGTTCGCCTTGGCAGCAGCCTTTTTGACCATCGCCATTGCCTTGATCAATTCCGGATGAATTCGGTAGCCCGTGATTGGGAAATTCTCCACCGCACGCAGTGTTTGAATGCCGTAATAAGCATGTTCAGGTACTTCCTTTGGTCCCAAGAAGTCTTTCTCAATTCGACTGTGGTTCGCTGTGACTGACATTTGGTTGTATCCCCTTTGTTTTTCTCTCTGTAATATGAGTCTTCTTTTCTAGTAAAATTCCTACTCTATAGTAGCATGATAGGCATTCATTCTCTACCCTGAAGCCATGGACAGGCTATCTCATATACTCAGATAATCTTCCCGGCCCTCGTTACCTGCGATGTCCCTGCAGCACTTTTTCATTATGATCTTGCAGCAACTCGCTCAACTCTTCGGCATTTACAGGAGGCGAGCAATAATACCCTTGCATTTCATCGCAATGGATCTCCTGTAAAAACTCATACTGTTCCTGGGTTTCTACATGTTCGGCGATGGACAGGAGATTTAGATTTTTCGTCATGGCCACTATGGTTTTGATGATGATGGCAGCCTCGGCACTGCTTGGGACGTCCCGAATAAAGGCCCCATCGATTTTCACCCGGTCGATCGGGAAGTTCTTTATGTGATTCAAGGAGCTGTAGCCCGTCCCGAAGTCGTCAATACTAATGGATACGCCCAGGGCTCTAAGTTGATTGAATATGAGTTTAGCATACTCTATATCTTTCATGGCCATGCTTTCTGTGATTTCCAAGTCCAATAGGTGAGGCGGAAACTCTTCTTCCTCTATCACTCTCTTGACGATCGAAATGAAATTTTGATGATACAACTGTTTTAAGGAGATATTGACGCTCAATTGCAGGCCGCCATACCCCTCGTTTTTCGATTCATTGATTTGCCTGCAAGATTCTCTGAGAATCCACTCCCCCAGTTCGTGAATCAACCCATTCTCTTCAGCAAGCGGGATGAATTCAGATGGCAGGATGGTCCCTTCTGCGGGATGATTCCAGCGTAAGAGGGCTTCCACGCCGAATATCTTCCCGGTCGACATTTTCATCTGAGGTTGATAGACGATCTCAAACTCTTTCTCTTTCATTGCTTTACGGATATCTTTTTCAAGCAGTAACACTTTCTTGCTCTCTTCATCATTTTGCTGGTGATAAAACTGGTACGTATTCTTTCCCTTTTCTTTTGAGCGGTACATGGCCACATCCGCATACTTCATCAGATCTTCCACCGTGTCACTGTCTTCGGGATATAGGGCGATCCCCATACTTCCGGTAACGTAAAGCTCCTGATTTTCGATTTGAAAGGGCGTTTGGATAAGGGCCAGCAGCTCTTCTATCTTGGTTTCCAATTCCTCCATCGATGCGATCTCCGGAAATAAAAACGTAAATTCATCTCCGCCCATCCTCGCAACTTCAATATCTTCTTTCACAAACGAGGTAAATCGTTCAGACAGCTGCAATAATAAATGGTCCCCGGTTTGATGCCCTAGAATATCGTTGATCACTTTAAAGCGGTCCAGATCTAAAAAGCAAACAGCCGCCGGACGCTTACTGGTCTCAATCCTGCGGGTCAACTCTTTTACAAAATAAAATCTGTTAGGCAGCCCGGTTAACGAATCATGATAGGCTAAGTGCTGTATTTGCTCTCTCGTTTGAATGACCTCCGTAATATCTTTGGCCAGGATATTAATATTTGCCAGTCTTTCCTTCACAAACATCGGGATCAGTGTAATCTGCACATCTTTATAGTCACCATTGCCTGCACTTATCTTGGTCTCAAACATTTGAGAGCTGCCATTAAAAGCTTCATTGATATATGATACAAACTCTTCTTCCTTCGACTCATGAATCAACTCGGCGAATAAGGATCCTTTTTTAAACTGATCGATAGAATCCCCCGTCAATTGCTGGACAGCATTGTTTAACTTCAGGATCCTTCCCTTTGGATCCAGCGTAAATATTGCTACAGCCTGGTTATCAAAAAGCGTTTCGTAACGGCGCTGGTTCTCGATGATTAATTCTTTCTGCTCCTTACTGTGAATCTCTGAAAAGAGTCCTGGAACAAGCTCCAAGAATACCAAAGCGAAGATATTAATCATCAAGGGCAATAAAGTGTTATTCAGATAAACCCATTCAAAGATCGGTATATCTTTATTCGAAAACAAATCTATAGTGGAGAACAACGTAATACTTGAAAACAACGTGAAACGGATACTGGCAAAAGCCATCCCTATCGCAAAACTTCCGAACAGAATCCACGAGAAATGAACCTTTTCCACACTTCTTAACTGCCGGATAAAGCGGATCGTCGCCAGGACATTCCCTGCCAGCAATATGTTGGCACTGATAAATAACAAAAGATTCATTTTCAGATCGTGCTCTACCATTTCACTCCAAATATCAATCATGTTGACTAAACTGATGCATGAAGCAAAAATGATGGAACTAAAAATCAATTTAGTAAAAGAAATTTCTCTCAGGCATATCGTATTAATGGTCGTATTGACCGCCCAGGTGTTAAAAATCAGGAAGCCCACCCCAACAAAGAAATCGACATTCGCCTGTATGCCCGACATATTTCCATACAGATATGAAAAATAGATGGCCGCCCCAAACACCAGGGAGGCAATATGGACTTTCAATTTCCCATTCTCCACCGGGTTCATCTTCCTAATAAGAGTAATGCCAAAAAGACCTGCGATCGTGGCTATCCCAATGGATAAAAGATATTCACTAAGAGAGTAATAGACCATTTATAATTCCTCTTTTCAATGCTTCGGCTTCATTAAATCCCGTAAGACTTCTATCAAAATTCTTGCTATACAGCCAAAAATCGAGCTATGAATGAGCGGCAACCGTATGCCAATAACGAAAATAAGACTATATTACTATATTAATGCCTTTTTCATCGGTTTTCATAAAAACATTTTGACAAATTCCGTCAAAACCTTCTTTTTATTGCTATATATTGTGGCGGGACAGGTGGATGGTCCTGCGGGAGATGATCAGGGATAAGATGCCTGTCCGACTACTCCGTAGAACGCAGAAAAATGTCTATAGACAGTATGGATACTGTATAGACACCGGATACTCAGCCCATTTTTCTTAAGTTCTTAAAAACTTCTCCCTCTAAGTCAACCTGCATTGAGCTGCCTGAAAATAAGGTACCTGTCCCCTTCTCCCTGGTGACATTCATTTTAAAAATAACAGCCTTATAACAAGAACATATCCCTTATGATATGCTTTATAAATCAGGGAAATCTAACTTTATGCTATCTAAAGAAGAGTGGATGAAAGCCGCAAAATCATTTAAATAAAAACAGGTGCGGGGATATTTATTTCTAATTATCACCCTTAATTAGTTCGTGTTTTAGATTGTAACACCGGTGATGAAGTGCCAGAATGAATTAAAAACAAGAAGAGGTGGATGAAATATGGATTTAATCAAGCAGATTGAAGAGCTTGACTTTGCACTTTTACAGTCCTTTTCCAATAAGCAAGATAGAACGTGGGGAGTTTTGTTTTCGAACGAACACCAGCCAGAGTATTATGATGCTAACCATGCCCATGTGAGTAAACAACCAGACAACCCAGAAGAAGTCATCAATGAGGTCATTTCTTTTTATGAAACTTTGAAGATTATTCCCAGGTTTTATTTATACAACCTGGAGTCTCTGACAACCTTTATTGCTCTATTAAAAGAGAAGGGCTTTCAGGTTGAAGATTTTATGCAGCCAATACAGCTTTGGAATAACAAAGTTACGGAATTAGCAATCAATAAAGATGTCACTATAGAAAAAGTAACCGCTAATAATTATAAGGATGCCTTATGGGTTGAGTGTCAGATTAAAGAATTTGGCGGAAAAGCAGTTCGTGAAAAGGCGTTCCAATCAGAATTTAACGATTCCCGTTATACTCATTATCTATTGAAATATAACGGTATCCCTTGTTCCACAGCATGCTTATTTGTTCATGGCAATCAAGGTAGAGTAGAAAGCGTCGCCACCATCGAAGAATATAGAGGGAAAGGACTAATCGGTTGGGTGTTACAACAGGTACAAAATGAAGCGCAAAAACTTCTGCTGGAAAAACTATGGGTGCACCCGATTAATGAACGAGTTGAAAAGGTTTATAGCCGCTATGGATTCCAGACGGTATTGAGCTTACAGACAGGCCATGCTTTTTTAGGCGGGAAAGGTATTAAGGAGATACAAGGGGCGTAAGCTGCATATTTAGTGGGGAGCCACTTTCTTTTCTATAAGGCTCTTTTCGTAAATATTGTTGCTATTTGGATGAGTAGTTGATTTCCGCTTCAGGTGTGCGACTCCGCGGGGCGGGGGGGTGAGCCTCCTCGGCTATGCCTGTGGGGTTACGTTCCGGTGGGTACGTAAACTAGGTTTCACCTGTCATCAAAAGCAGAAGCGCCCTGTTTAGCACCGACAGGTAAATGTTCCGAAGAGAAAAAAAGGCGCTCTTTCCTTGGTGGGACAGAGGGACAGGTGATGAATTGTCCTGCGACACATAATCGGGGACCAGATACCTGTCCGACTTGTCCACGAAGAACGAAAAAAGTGCCTATAGACATATATCAACACATCTGCTAATTCATTCAATATTTTTTGACTGGTATTGCAGTTGTTTCTTTAGGGACAGAAAGATGATTTCCCCTAAATACAGAACGGGATACCTATCTCCCTTGTTCCCAGCAACCTCATCACTCGTTTTCCATTGCTGCTAACCCCGGTATAATTTATTTCGATAGAGTTAATCTAGGTACTCTTTAACGTTTTACATTTATAAAAAGGGGGAAAACATACCCCAGGAATGAAAAGTAGGTTTATCCATATGACAAAGTATGATCTTGTCGTTATAGGGTAGAGGCAAGTGTGGCATCAGGCTGCGAAACAAGGTGTTGCATTTAATGCTAAAGCGGCTTTAATTGAAAAAGATGACGGTTTAGTGCGAATATGACTTAACAGAGGATGTATTCCCAAAAGGTCTTGGTAAGGTATAGTGAAGCTTGAGATTTAGTCATTAATGCAGATACATTTGTCATCAATGTCCAAAACGCACCTTAGCTGTGGGATAAGGTTATTGATCGAAAGGAAAGAATCATTAAAGCCTTAAAGAATATAAAGAGAAAGGTTAGGTGTGGTAATCATGTCTAGTCGGAAGAAAACAATGATGCTAACAATGTGTACCTTATGTTCTTTTATCGTCGTTAACAATGTATATCAGTCCTATTTGTTAACAAAACTTTCTCGACAGGAAAGATATTAACAGCGCTTTGCACGTTGGTACTTATGAATAGAGGCGTTCCGTACCTTCCTTTGCATTAAAATATACTAGGAAATATGTCTTTATTTTTAGTGCCACTTTTCTTTTCCCCCTCACAACATATTCAGCAAAATTTTCTTCATCTTTCCTTATTGCTTCATGAAGTTGACCATCTACTGAATGTAACAACCCCTGGGACAGAGGGACAGGTGAATTCTCCCACGAGAAATACTCCGGGACCAAGTATCCGTCCACCTTATCCAAAGACCACAAAAAAGTTCCTATAGACAGTATGGAAACTGTATAAACACCGGTTTAGTTTATATTATGAAGGGAAATGAATTCCATCTGCTCTAGATACTTAGAAGAACAGGTACCAGTCCCCATGTTCCTCTAACAAGTTACAAACTTTTTTCCCTCATAGAAATTAATAGAGTCAGGTTCTACAATTCCCTCATAGCAATGTTAACTCCATCAAAAATAGGGAATTAGAATAGAGGTGGAATTACCAGAGGATTAAATAAAAAAGGAGTGGAATGTATGAATCAAAATCAACTCGACCGAATGAAAAATGGTAAAGGGTTCATTGCTGCCCTGGATCAAAGCGGAGGCAGTACACCTAAGGCACTGGCAGCGTATGGTGTTACCGAGGATTCCTACTCAAATGAAGAGGAGATGTTCAATCAGGTGCACGAAATGCGGACCAGGATTATGACGTCTCCCTCTTTCAGTTCAGACCATATCCTTGGCGTGATTTTGTTCGAACAGACGATGGACAGTAAAGTAGAAGGGAAATATACAGCGGATTATCTGGCTGATCATAATATTGTCCCGTTTTTGAAAGTGGATAAAGGCCTGGCCGAGAAAGAAGACGGGGTACAGCTCATGAAGCCGAACCCGGACCTTGATGAAACGCTGCGCCGTGCCAAAGAACGAAATATCTTCGGCACCAAAATGCGTTCAGTCATCCATGAACCGAATGAATCAGGAATCAAGGCTGTCGTGGACCAGCAATTCGAAATCGGCAAGAGAATCATCGCTTCTGATTTGGTACCCATCATCGAACCTGAAGTGAATATCCATAGCGAGGACAAGGAACAATGCGAAGAAATCCTGCGTGCTGGAATCGTCAAGCATCTCAATGATTTATCCGAGGATGAAAATGTGATGCTGAAGCTCACGATCCCGACAAAGGCTAATGCCTACAAGGAACTGGTGGAGCATCCGCGCGTCGTCCGGGTTGTTGCCCTATCAGGCGGTTATTCCCGAGAAGAAGCCAACGAGAAACTGAAAGAGAACGACGGCATGATCGCAAGCTTCTCCCGGGCGCTTGCCGAAGAATTGAGAGTGGATCAATCTTCCGAAGAATTTGATCAATCCATGCGAGATGCCATCGAATCGATTTATGATGCTTCTGTTAATAAGAAATAAAGCATATCCTCCCCTGCTTCTAAGCTGAAGCGGGGGATTTTTATAGGCAGCGCCAAGCCCCCGGTACCTAAATAAATCTCTCTAAATACTCTCCAAATATTTTGTTCATCACTTTGGGCGTGTTTTCTATATAAATATTAATCTGGTCAGTGTTCGATTCGAAACCATCTGAGTTACTTTCCTCTGTTGGAAAATCTGATATCCCTTTTAAGATAATGCACTCAACATCATTCTTTTTACAGATATAAGCAATGGCCCCCGCTTCTGTATCGGCTATCCTGATGTTATTTTCTTTCAGTTCTAAGTAGTCCTTCCACATCACTACTGCTTTATCGGCGGTGCCAATGGTTCCGATATGAAAATCATTTCCATATTGGGATAAATCAATATCAACGATGAAAGATTGTTTAATAAAAGGCTCAATTTCTTTTACTGTGCAATCATATTGAACCGCTTTATCAGGTACGAAAATATCCAGATTACTGAACTTATCATCGATTCCTGCACAAGTTCCAGCAACGATGACTTTCGTTAGATTAAATTTAGAAATCATATACTGATTAGCACCAACACCATTTACTTTTCTTACACCAGTGCTGTAAAAAACAAGCTCCGTACCATTAATGGTTCTCATGAAATACTCTCCATAAGGATAACTTATACGTTCGTTATCTTTTATGCTGAAGTACTCCAAGGTCGCTTCAAATTCCCACTTTGTTGCTATGCTTATTCCGATCATGACTTATCACCCTGTTTCCCTGTAATTGAAAAAGTGCAATAGCCGGCACACTTAACTATACTTCAGTTATTGCCCCGTTTGTTGAACCATGAGGTGTCTTCTGGCTTTATCTCTTTGGATAGATTGTCAACTGTACTTTTACCAAGTTGCATTAGATATGACACGAGAGAGACCACTAAACCGACAAATGAAACAAGAAGTCCGAATCCTGCCGCGCCACCACTTGATGTTAGAATAAGGGCTATTCCAAATAAGGATATAGAGATGCCTAAAAGGGATAATCTCAAATTATAAAACCTCCAGTTTTTACAACATAGTTAAGATCGTCTTTTCAATAAGCCTGTTTCGATTGTTAAATGGACATGCGGGGGTAGGGACCTGAATTCCCGTTTTTACATTTCCGCCCCGTGTAAATGAAAGAAGATTATCTACAATGAAACACTCATAGTAATTGTCCTATTTTTAAATCCCAGACTTTCATATATCTTAATTGCTTGATTACCATCAAATACGCTTAAGCGAATTTCGGCATATCCTTCTTGTTTCAATTGTTCCACACCTGTTTTAATCAATCGTTTTGAAATACCTTTACCTCTGTATTCCTCTATAACAAACAATTCATAAATAAACCCGAGTGCCTTATCTGAAAACTGGTCTTTACTTCCTCCTATAAGAATCCATCCTGTTATTACATTGTTCTCAGTTGCTATTAAATAATAACTTCCCTTCTTTAAAAGAGGTTCTACCAGTTGTTTTGCTTTTTCAATCGTTGGTTTTGTTTCACCTAAAGTCCCCTCAAATATTGCTTGTGGAGATAGTGCTGATATTTTTTCAATCTCTTCCTCGTTAGGTTTTCTTATGTCCATTTATTAACTCAGCCCTTCCGATAACTTATACCTTTAAATATTTTGGATTAATTCTTATCCTCTCGCCCAAATAATGCTTCTGCCAATAATAATTATCTCTTAATCTATTTTGGCATTGAGATGTAAACTCGTCTCTTACTCCAGGATTCTCAAATATAAAATAGTCCCGATTCTTTTGTGTGCTCAACATACTCATAAAAGAAAAACCGTATGTAGCATAATTCTTTATCCCTGAACTTTTTCTTGGAATAAACATCATGACTTCTTTAATAGTGAACACTTTACGCGGGTCTAATTCACTCTTTTCTACTTCCATAAGAAAACGTAAAAACAACTTATCCGCATTAGCCCTGTTCTCAATATTTGTTGTAGAAAATAATTTGTTTTCTGATTCCCAAACTAAAGATTCCATGTTCATCCCCCTATATCACTGATACTTCCCCATCCACCTAACCAACCTCGTCTTACTCCGGTCAAACCACTCTGAACAAAGCAAATACTTCCTCCCATTAATGCACAATGGCTTAGCATAGTATCTGCTCCGCCCATTATGATCCTTCTTAAGCTCCTCAATTCTCCCGCTATCCGTTACCTCTTTAAGCAAAGGAAAATTCAGGTCTAAAGTGTCCTTGGAGTATCTATTATCCTTCAAACTTTCAACCACGGCATGCGGCACACGCCCACTCTCCAACAGTCTCACTAAATCAGTTCTCGCAATTTCCCCTACTTTCTTCTCACTGACAGGCTCAGCTTCCACCGCTCCCGCTACGGCAATCTCGTTTTCAGCCAGATTATATTCTTCATATCTACGGGCTTCCCGACTTTACTGCTTTAACAGACTCTTCTTTTCCTCTATCTTTTCTTCCAACTCTAACAATTCTTTCTGCCTTAGACTGATCGTTGTTTCAAGGTTGGACAGTTCTAAGAATTTCTTAATCATGTGGACCTCCTCTATTCACAAGCACGATTCCTGTTATATCTATGTTATTATAATTATACCAAATAAACCCATAAATTAGGAAATGATCCCCAACATGCTTAAACAAGGAATCTATGAAGAAATCATTACGAAGAAGCTTCAGGACGAGCTGTCTGGCTCCGACTTGGATTTTGATATCGGCAAGTCCCCTCTGGATGTGGAGGAAGCGCGGAAAGTCCTTTCTTCTTACATCAGTTCGGTGACGAGGAATGCTCTGAAATCTGTTCGCGATGAGGAGCGGAATGATGGGCAGGCTCTTCTGAGACAGGTTGAGACCTGCAATGAAATCATCACGATTCTGAGTCAGCGATTGGACCGCCAGGAGTTTGAACGACTGAAGATTGCCGAAGAAGGCGAGGTCCTGACACATATCTACTCCAAGATGAACTCCATCCGAAGCATCGGGAATCAGGAAGTCATCCGTCCCGTGACCCCCATCTCTGAGAGCTCCTTATTCACCGGCTCCAGCTACGAGCCGAACATGCTGGGTGAACTGAAGAAGGAAATCGTCTCCTCTGATTCTATCGATATGCTCGTGTCCTTCATCAAGTGGAGCGGGCTGCGAATCATTTTGGAAGAATTGAAGACATTCACGGAGGGTGGCGGCAGGCTCCGGGTCATCACGACCTCCTACATGGAGGCGACGGATTATAAGGCGATCCAGGAGCTGAGCAAGCTAACCAACACCGAAATCCGGATTTCCTATGATGTGCAGCGGACAAGGCTGCATGCCAAGGCCTATCTTTTTAAAAGAGACACCGGCTTCAGTACAGCTTATATCGGCTCTTCCAATCTCTCCAATCCCGCTCTCACTTCAGGGCTCGAATGGAACGTGAAGGTAACCGAGAAGGATTCCTTTGATGTGCTCAAAAAATGTGAGGCCACCTTTGAAAGCTACTGGAATGACAAGGAGTTCAAAGCGTTTAACGGAGAAAATGAGGAAGACAACCTAACACTTAAGCTGGCTTTAGAGAAAAGCAAAGTCGCTGAGGAATCGGTTCAGTATCTCTTTGACATCCAGCCTTACTACTATCAAAAAGAGATCCTCGAAAAGCTGCAGGCGGAACGGGAAGTTCATCACCGCTATAAAAATTTGTTGGTCGCCGCAACCGGTGTGGGAAAAACCGTCATTTCCGCTTTTGACTACAAACGTTTCCGGAAAGCAAACGGCGGGAAGGCAAAGCTTCTCTTCGTTGCTCACCGGGAAGAAATTTTAAAACAAAGCCTGAACACCTTCCGCGC
The DNA here is from genome assembly GCF_046237645.1 of Rossellomorea sedimentorum. Lineage (GTDB taxonomy): Bacteria > Bacillota > Bacilli > Bacillales > Bacillaceae_B > Rossellomorea > Rossellomorea sedimentorum. The sequence continues at coordinate 496,631 of NZ_CP143546.1, read as the reverse complement.
GATTTTACGGGAACCGAACTTCGGGGATATGCTTGTTGGCACTCAACAGCCATCCTCTCTCGATCACTTATTCGTCAGCATTCAGAGCTTTAACAGCAAGGAGCTTCATCAACATACCGAAAGCGGCTTCTACGACTTTATTATTGTCGATGAGTTCCACCATGCCGCCGCCGACTCTTATCAAAAGCTGCTGAACCATTATCAGCCGCAGATTCTCCTGGGACTGACCGCTACCCCTGAGAGGATGGATGGAAAAAGTGTTCTTTCTTATTTTGATGACCATATCGCAGCCGAAATGCGGCTAACCGAAGCGGTCAATCAAAAGCTGTTAAGTCCTTTTCAATACTTCTGTGTCACCGATACCGTCGATCTCTCAAACCTGAAATGGACCCGAGGCGGCTACGATACCAAGCAATTAGAAAATGTCTATACGTCCAATCACCTTAGAAGCTCGCAGATCGTCCAAAGCGTCCAGAAGTATGTCACGGATATCAGCGATGTAAAAGGACTCGGCTTCTGCGTGTCAATTGCACATGCGCAGTACATGGCTGATTTCTTTAACAAATCCGGCATCCCTTCCATCGCATTACACGGGGGAACTGACCGTAAATCCCGTCTGGAAGCACAGCAGCTACTCGTCTCAGGAGAAATCATATTCATCTTCGTTGTCGACTTATACAATGAAGGAATCGACATCCCTGAAATCAACACGATGCTGTTCCTGCGTCCCACAGAAAGTATGACCGTCTTCCTGCAGCAGCTCGGACGCGGCCTTCGCCTATCAGAAGACAAAGAATGCCTGACTGTCCTGGATTTCGTCGGACAAGCCCACCGCAACTATTCGTACGAAGAAAAACTGAGAGCCCTGATCGGCAAATCAAAGCACTCCGTCCAATACTATGTCGAAAACGGATTCTTCAACCTGCCAAAAGGCTGCTTCGTCCAGTTGGAAAAACAAGCGAAGGAATACATCCTGCGGAACATCAAAGCGGGCGCCAATTCCAAAGCAAACCTGGTAGCCAAACTAAGAACCTTTGAGCACGATACCGGAAAATCCGTTACCTTGAAAAACTTCCTAGAGCACTATCACCTGGATCTCTATGACTTTTACGGAGGAAATAAAAATAGAAGTTTTTCCCGACTGCTAGTGGATGCGGGACTTGCAGAAGATTTCACCTATGAAGGAGAACAGTGGCTTACAAGCCGCCTGCCTAACCTGTTTCATCTCAACTCAAGAAAGCTGCTGGAGTTTTTAAAAGACTATATAAAAACGGAAGAAGCGAACGGGAAAGAAAAAGACCTGATGCTGAACATGTTCTATTACTCTTTTTATCAAGCCCATCCTGAAAAAGAAGGACTCTCTTCCATAAAGGATGGAATTAAAAAAGTGTTAAAGCATCCTGCCTTCAAAGAGGAAATCAAGCAGATTGTAGAGGTTCTATATGACTCTCTAGAAACCATTGAATTGAAGCCAAACTTCACCTTCCCTTGCCCACTCCAGGTCCACAGCCGCTACTCAACGGCACAGGTACTGGCGGGATTTGACTACAACACCGAAGAGCAAAGCCCGGCGTTCCGGGAAGGAGTCAAGTACTTCAAAGACAAGAACCTGGATATCTTTTTTATCACGCTGAACAAATCAGAAAAAGACTTCTCACCATCAACACTTTACGAGGACTATGCCATAAACGAAAAGTTATTCCACTGGCAAACCCAAAGTAAAGTCAGCGAAGAAAGCCCGACCGGCCAGCGGTATAGCCATCACAGGCAGACCGGAAACAAGATCGCCTTATTTGTCAGAGAATACAAAAAAGAGAAAGGCAGCATTCCATCACCTTTCGTCTTTCTTGGAACAGCAAATTATATTAAGCACTCCGGAAACAAACCGATGAGTTTTGTTTGGGAGCTTGAGGAGGAGATGCCTTCTTATTTGGTGCCGCGGGCTCATAAGAATATATTATAGAAATTTAAAAAATAATGCTAAGTAATAATTATGCTTAAGTGAAAACCGCCACATTTAGGGCTTAACGGGGTGCAAGACCAATCATTTGATTCTTATTTCTGGCTATATCAAAATCACATGATTGGTCTATCTCTTTTATCAAATTTCTTTTTTTACATAAAATAGAAGAAATTTAATCGAAAACAAACAAAACTGAGTGATCAATTTCTTCAGTATGCTCCTCATCATCTTCTTCGATTTGATTAGCAGAGAACCTAATTTCCTTTATATTGACTGTTTCTAAAATATACTCAGCTAGCTCATCTTTATTGTTGTTACCAGGATTGTTATATCTTCTATTTAAAGATGCAACAAACAAGTCGGCAAACTGTAAAAATATATGCTCATGGGATGGCATAGAAATTAGTTGGTCCATAATTAAATCATCTTGATGATGCAACTTAAAATTATCTCCTAAATTTTGTTTTACTGTCTCAAGAACCAAGGAACTTTCGCCTTCCTCCTCATCTTTTGTTAAGTTAATCTTCTTTGGTAACTGAATTCTTTCAGAGTTCATCTCATGGTTGATACCTAATCTAATAAACTGATAAAAGAGTTTTATTACTAAATCAGAGATTGGAATTCTATTTATTTTACTTTTATTGACGGCTACTGCTTTAAAACTAATCATTTCACCATTACGAATAATAAGATTAAAAAATTCTTTAAATAGTTCTAACTCTTGCTTATTCCTATTGTTTAGATTTTTGAAATGAAACTCCTCAGGCAACTTTATCCCTTGTTCTTCCTTTGTTCTAACCCATTGAATATAATCCCTTTGTACCCTAGATGATATTCTTTCATTTAATAGCCAAACACCCGCCACTATAACAAATGTTTCTGTTTTACCTGTTTCATCTGCAAAAATATCTATCGTTCCATAAGTAGGCTTGTCTAATAGTTGTGCTTCCTTTTCATCTTCTTCTAATGTCCTTCTTCGACGTCTTACCTCAGTGTCTGCTAAAAATAACTTATATTCATTTTGAATTTTAGCACGAGCTCTAGATATAGATGTCAACCTCTCCATAATATAGAGCCTATTTAACTCGACAAAGTTAGAAGTTAGACCATTATAGACCTGCCAGTACTTTATTTGGAGAGTAATATCTGAATTTCTCGTTTCGGGATATCTATTTAATATATTCGCTACCCTAGTAGTCAAATGTTTATCATTCCCCATTTGAACAGCTTTCCATAAGGTATCTGCTTTCTTCTTTCTCTCCAATTCTTTTTTTGGGTTTCCACCCTCGTAGCTCTTATCTTGTTCATCATTTATTTCATTATCAATTTCTTCTAATACTTCTAAATCTGTTTCTGCCATTTTAATTCCTCCATTAATTACATATGAAAGTTAAATTTACTGATTTATGGACAGCGGACAGCCCATTACCCATTAAATTCTTAAAGTTAATTTTCATGTTTTGGTTGTAGGAAGAAATTCTTTGATTTAAAAATGATCAAAGAAAATTACTATCTAAACAACAAAATAAGGTTTCCTACCGGTTACCTTATCTCGCCGAAGTTCTTAAATTAAATTCTTTCCCTAAAAAGTTTATATTCTTTAATTAAAATATCCTCGGATGCTCCCTTAACCGAAGATACTAAAAATTTGTCTTTTATATCGCTAATTACCTTACTAATATAGGGCATCTGTCTCTCTTGCTCTATTCTTTTAATAGAATTCAACTGACCTTCAGTTTTTAACACCAATTTTTTAAATTGGAGATAATCATCATAAGATCTGAGACTATAATCACTTACCCTCTGAAAATTCACAAACATTTTTTGCTGCAATTTATTTGGTGCCTTAAGCAAGTCATTTTTAGGGTTTATATTTACACCGGTCACATTTATGGCGCTATAGGGGTTATTTCTTTTTATTTTTTGAGGATGCAGTTCTAAATCATATTTACTGACAACTTTACTAATATGTTTTAAAAAAGATGCAGGAATTCTCTTAGGACTTGAAAATGTCATATCATCAACAAACAAGGTAAAGTGAATATCATTTTTATCACATATTTTTTTTATCCCATTAAACATATCGAAGTAGGCAAGAAAGGAAAGGGTTGTACTAGTTGGAAATCCTTGGGGAATGTGTCTAGAGCTTCTCCCATGTAAATTACATGTTGTCATTATAGTAAGAATTTTAGCAATATCAGGACTTACATTGAACTTATTTAGAAACAAACCATATACATAGCTATCGTTAGTGCTAGGAAAAAAATTTTTAATATCAGCTTTTTGAATATATAAGTTATCCCGATGGGAATCAGCATTTCCCAAAAAATCTTTATTCGGTACTCCTGAATAAACATAGGAGGGGAAATTCACCTTACTTATAAGTTTATTCAGTCTTTTCAATAAAGCTTTATATTCCAAATTAGTGTCGAAAAGGATCCTCTCTTTTTCTCCGATTTGCTTTTTAAATGAGTACACTTTTATACGTGTATCTATTGATTTAATATAATCTATATCAGTTTTAAGAATAGCTGCTAATCTTTTTTTACTGTGTAGGTTATAAAGTGGGTTAGTGGGATTGTATTAACATTTGTCTCACCATATTAAAATTCGTTTTTTGTAGAAGATATTAGAGAGAACCTCCAACAATATGCTCAAGTCTACATTGAAGAAAAACTTTTTCACTATACCTAAACTGCCTCCGATAACCAAGATTTTAAAGCTTTTGGCTAAGGACAAAGCAAATTCAGGAACGAAGTTTTCTACAAATAACTCTCTGGCACCTGATTTCTCAGTATTACTGGAGTGTGCTTGATTTTTACTGTTAGATGATAGGCGATACTTTTGTTTTTTAGGAGATGAATTTTTCATCTACTATCCTCCTTTCAAATATCAATTGACCTCTTCAGGCCCCTCTGCTCGTTAATATTGAAGAAGGATTTAATGAGACAAGTACCGCTCTCTCTAATATCTTTTAGCCAAAAGTGACCTCTGCTCCCTCCAGGCAATAAGATAAGCCGGAAATACAGCACAGGACATCATGACGGTTGTTGAGCTTAATAATATGAAAAGCCCAAATAGTTAACGCTTCACAACTACGTTGATCCACCAAATTTTCGCAGAGGTAAGATGTCTCATTATTCTGTTTATAAATATATCATACGTAATTATGTAAATCTAATATTATAATTTTAATAGAGGTCCTAAAATTTGATCCATTAAAATGATTGATTTTTTTCACCTCCACAGGGATACAAAGACAGAAATAGTCTATCCCACAAAAGTAAAAATGGGTAAATAATCCAGATATTTTATGTTACTATTTAAAAAAAAGAGACAATGAGGTTAAAAGCATGAACGAACTTATCGTAGAAAAGAAAGATTTCAATCATGACCATCTCAATCACATAAAAACAGTCCACCTAAACAACTACCCAATCGTATATATTCTTTACAATGACAAGAAAAAGCCCTCTGCCTACATAGGACAAACGGTTCAAGCTGCACGGCGGTTGAAGAATCATTTAGAGGATAAAAGGCGTAAGAACTTAAATCGTTCGATCTTAATTGGTCATGAGAAGTTCAATCAGTCGGCGACCTATAATATCGAGTCTAATCTTATAAACTACTTTATTGCGGATAATCACTACCAGTTGCAGAACGTGAGCCAGACAAACTCCAGGGAAATGCACAACTATTATGAGAAGTCTTTTTATAATGAGGAGCTTTTTCAAGCGATTTGGGAGAAGCTTAGAGAAGAGAAGATTGTTTACGACACAGTTGAAAATCTTAGAAATAAAGATGTTTACAAGTTATCTCCCTATAAAGAGCTCACACCTCAGCAGCTTGATATTAAAATTAAAATCCTTGAATTCTGCAAAGAAAATATCAACCAGGAAGGTAACCACGTGATTGCGATTGAAGGTGATGCCGAATCCGGGAAGAGCGTCCTGTTAAGCTCCTTGTTTAACACCATTCAGGACTTAGCTCATGACAGCAGCTCCTCCCTCCACGGAACGGATAACTACCTGCTCGTGAATCATGGAGAAATGCTGAAGACTTATAAAGGGATTGCTAACAGTTTGCCTAATTTGAAGAAGAAGAGCCTCATGAAACCTACACCTTTTATTAATCAAAAGACAAAAGATGACTCGAAGGCTGATATCGTTTTAGTAGACGAAGCTCACCTTCTCCTTACAAAGGAAGATTCCTACAACAACTTCAGGTATCAGAACCAGCTGGATGAAATCATTAAGCGCAGCAAAATCACCATTGTCATTTTTGACCCGAAACAAGTGCTGAAAATTAAAAGCTATTGGGATGATCGATTGCTTGAGGAAATCACAAACCAGTACAATGCCAAAACCGTAAAGCTGACTGATCAGTTGAGGATGAACGCCAATCCTGAGACCATGAGGTGGATTGATCATTTTGTTGCGAAAGAGTTACTTCCCTTACCACCTAAAAAGAAAGATTCAAAGTTTGAACTGAAAATTTTTGAAGAAGCTTCAGTCTTTAAAGAAGCCATTGAAAGTAAGAATGATGAAGTCGGTCTTTCTCGCATCGTCTCAACCTTTGATTACCTTCATAAAAAAGATAAGAAGACCTACATCGTAGACGAAGAAGGAATCAACATGCCCTGGAATAGTACACAAGATAATATCACGTGGGCTGAATATCCGGAATCGATTAAAGAGGTCGGCTCGATCTACACGGTTCAAGGATTTGACCTGAATTATGTAGGTGTGGTCCTTGGCCCCTCCATCAGTTATGATGAAGAAAATGACCGGCTGGTTATCGACCCTTCAAAATATAAAGACACCGGAGCGTTCATTTCAAGAACAGACCTATCCCAGGAAAAGAACCAGGAGATAAAAGAAGAAATTATTCTGAACTCCATTAACGTTCTGATGAAGCGCGGGATCAGTGGTTTATATATTTATGCTACAGATCCTAAGTTAAGGAAAAGGTTATTGGAATTGCAAAGCAAAGGAGAAAATCAATATGAGTGATATACAGAGTCTAATTAATTCAGTAAATAAATTTAGGGATGATCGGAACTGGCGTCAATATCATAACCCTAAGGACCTTGCCATCTCCATCTCAATCGAAGCAGCAGAGCTACTGGAAGATTTCCAATGGATCAGCAGTGAAAAAGCACTTCAGGAAAATAAAGAGAACATCCGGGAAGAGATTGCGGATGTTCTCATCTATTCGCTGATGCTTTGTTCTGATCTTGAGTTGGATGTGAAGAAGATTGTTGAGGAGAAATTGGAGAAGAATGGGGAGAAGTATCCGGTTGAAAGTAATTAGTTCATTGGACAGAGGGATAGTCTCTCGTAAAATAATCAGGGACACCTGTCCCTCTGTCCCTCTGCTTTAAATACTTTAGATACACTCAAAGTCACTATGTTTATTTTATCTGCTCATGTAAAAATAGATTTCCCTTCTAAGACTATTATATTTTTTGTAATAGTATTTTTATAGTAACTCACTTATGATAACTCCTATATTACTTCCCACTTCATCTTTTAGCCGTGTTACATCTTCACAGAATTCTTTTTCTCGTCTAATCGCATCTCTAATTCCTGGCTTGAAAATATTAAATTTTAATTTATTCTTTTTATAAGACCCTATTTCCTCTAAAAGTAATCCCTCTACATACTTCCTAGATTTATTAATCCTTTTATTTTCTTTAATTGACTCAATATTATGTTCTGTACAGTCTGAAAGGTGAAGTAATAGCCAAAACTCAAAGCAAGGATTTGTTATTCCTAGCGTGTAATTATTTTGAGAACAAATCTCTAATACTTCATCATACTGCCATTCTTTAAAGCTATGTTTATCTCTATCAAGAATAATACAAACAGTATCGTATTCTTTTTCAAATTCTAGTAAGTCTCTTAGATCAGATAATTGATTTATAAAATCTTCTAATTCTTTGCTTTCAATTTTCATTATTGCTATGTCTTGAATTAATTCATCAAGGTTTTCTTCTATATTACTGCCAGAAAGCACGTGACCAATACGAGCCTTTATACCATCGTAATTAGGGATACCTAACTTTTCAAATATTTTTTCGACTTCTAATAGAAACTGTTCCTTGTTTCCCTTTAGCTCAATTACCGCTTGGATACTATTATGTAGTTCTTCTACAATTTTTTTTTGATTAGACCGGCTACCATCTTCTCTTTCTAAGGTCTTAATATCTAAAAGTTCTTGTATTCCAAACTCCTCTCTTGAATTAAATAGTCCCTCAAAATACTGTTTTTCTGTTTTTTCCCCCTCAAATAGAAATATAAATTTTTTATTTGGTTCTTCCGTTTGAGACGGGCCTCTGCTTCCGAATATTTTTGAGGTTCTTAAACTCAATCTTGCCCACCTCTCTCTTCTTCTTCTTCTTCAAGGAAAGATAGATTTTTAAACTTTGGCACTGCTCCGTACCTACCGTCAAGATAAGCATTAATGATCTTTTTATCAAATCTTGTTTTAAACTTCTCTAAAGAATATAGTTGGGAATTTCCTTCTTCATTTTTTTGTACAAACCAAATTTCATCTCGCCTTAAAAGATTCAAATCTAATAGACGGTCTTCATGAGTTGTAATAATTAATTGTATTTTCTTTTCATGTAGTATTTCCAGAAAAAGCTGAATGAACTTATGTGTTAGGTTAGGATGTAAACTCCTGTCTATCTCATCAATAACATAAGTTTTTTCTGATTTCCCTAATAATATTTCCAAAAGATCTAACAATCTTCTTGTTCCATCAGATTCCTCACTTAAAGCAAAATCAGCTCCATTATTACCATGAGTAAAGTACATAGTTTTAACTTCAAGATCACCCTTATCATCTAGTTGTAGCTGGTGTAGGTTATTATCAGATCTAATGTGGGCGATACTTTCACTGTTTTCGAATAATTTATTTTGAATATCCTCCAAAATTTTTATAGGAAATTGTTTTTTCATTTCTTCAATAGGTGTATTCACTAATTTAAAGTCTGTAATTCCTGTCCCAAGGCTATCTAATAATTTGAATAACCGATTATTATTACTTTTATCATTATCAACAAAAAAATCAGTACTACTAACAGGGTTACTAGGAAAATTGATGTCTAATGTATCAGTAAACCAATTAAAAATATTCTTAAAAATTCTAAATTCCTTAAAGTTTTTAAAGAATTCTTCTTTATTTCTGTTAAGCTCACTCAAAAATAAAAATTTGTCATTATCAAGACTATCCTCAGAATAAATTTTAAATCTAAGTTTACTTTCATTTTTCACAAAACTTAAATTTTTATTAAAATTTTTATTAACTATATCTCTTTCGTATATCAATTGATCACCAGATGGTTTTAATTCATATAACCACTCACCAGTGAACCTATTTTCTGATAATATTATATTAAAACCAAATGCATAATATTTGTCACCTATATTTATTTCGTACTCAAATGAAGTAGGTTCAGAAGAACGAGTCTCATTTAACTTGTAATAATAATTCTTAGGTGCATTCTCCGCTCCGTTCCTTATAAGGTTCCTCGAGAAATGCAATGCCTTGATAAAATTTGATTTCCCAGAAGCATTCGGACCATATAAGGCTGCAAACCTTAATAAATTTATATTTTTTTCTTTTATTAGATGATTACTTTTACTTCTAACATCACCTGGAATCATGGAAAACTCTTGGATTTCATCAAATGAAAGAAAATTTTTCACGTTAAATCTCATCAACATTTTAAAACCCCCTTATAAATTGGTATATTAAGTGAAAAAATCACTCTTCATGTTCATTATATTCTATTTAACCAAATAAATACATATTATGTGGAGGTCTAATAAATTTATTGCAAAAAATTCATTATAATTTCCACTTTATAGCGATAATGAGTCAAGAGGACAGTTGCCTTGTGCCATGAGAAAACTATTATACACCCTCTTAATTTTCTCTTTTAGTGATTTAATTATTGGCTAAGACTCACACATAAAAAAACTTTTTTTATGATTTTTTAGATATCTTTAACTTTTGTACACCTACCCATCATTCAAACAACTTATTACCTCCTCATTCTCATGAACAAACTCCTTAAATTGATTAGCAACTGTACACAATTAGTTACCCCAACAACAAGGTAAAACCTATAAAAAAACGGAGAAACAGAGTCCTCGTCCCACCGAAAAGGTATCTCTCTGGCTAAAATACAGAGAATCGACCTTTAGGAGTTACTTTCTTAAAGACTCATCAATTAATTTCATAACTTCCACAGGCGCATAGGAGTTATAACCATAATGGAAATATGAAAACTTCACAAGTCCCTCTGTCCCAGGTGAAACAATGGTAAAAGGCGCAACAGCAGCCTCTCCCTCCTCTTGGTATTCTCATAAACACAGAGTAAGACACTCAGGTCCTTTCCGGAAACCTGTTAAACTAGAATTACATTACTAAAAAGAAACGAGGGATATATTATGACTTCACTTGCCTTTGATCATCTTGTTCACTTTTCATCTGATCCTACATCCGCGAAAAAAATGATGCTGCAGCACGGCATTCAGGTTATTGAGGGTGGGAAGCATGAAAACTGGGGGACTTATAACACGCTTGCTTATTTTTGTTTAGGTTATATCGAGTGGCTCGGAATCCAAGATCCATCTGTTTCCATGCAGGTTGACGATAACCCGCTGATTCAACAACTCGTTACTGAGCTGCCTTTAGGTGACCACCCGGGTAGACTCGCTCTCAGGACGAGTAACATGGATCAACTTGCTGTTGAACTTAAAGAAAAAGGACTGAAACTCCATGGCCCTGTCAAAGGTTCGCGGTTAACGGATAGTGGGGAACTTTTGCAATGGTCCATGCTGTTTATCGCGGAGGAGCATCCAACACTTCCCCTTCCCTTCTTCATCCAATGGGGAGAAAATGATGCTGTTAGAAGAGAGAAACTGAAGGTACACTCCAGCCATCCAGCCGGCTCTCTTCAAATAAAGGATGTGTTTTTGGCAGTTGAAGATTTGGATGATGAGATTTCTAAGTGGTCTTCTCTGTTCGATCTGCAAAACGAAGAGACATTTATAAATGAAAAATGGGGTGCAAAATGCCTGCGCCTTTACATGCCGCACGGAAACCTGTTGTTTTGCACTCCTGTCGGGGATGGCATCGTTAAAGATTTTCTTAATGCATTTGGCGAAAGACCCTTTGGCCTTCAGCTTGAAAACGGCCGCCAGAACCAATCCATTCTTTTACAGGGAGGAATATATAAGATTTCCGAAGAATGACTAGAGAGGTTGTTTCTTAGAGGAACGGAGGGTTCCTTGTCCCAGTGAAGATTTTAGTACTTTAAAGCACGAAAAGGGACAGTCCCTCTTCGTGCTTTAAAGTACTAAAGTAAAACACAACTGGTCCTTCCAGTTCATTTACAAATCATACCAACTGTCCTATACTTACTAAAAAAGCGAGGTGTTCAGATTTGGCAATTATCACGGTAGACTTTGATGGAACGCTTTATCAGGGAAATTCCTTCAAGGCCATGTTTTCAGTAGGAAAAGAAACATTTACCGCTAAACAGTGGGCTATTGTGGCAGCAGGTTTGGCGAAGGCTACGGCTGGCGGCTTACTAAAAGGAAAAAACAAATTCCGCCACGATTTTTTCAGGGCCTTTGCAAAGACGTTCAATGGCAAAACCACCGAAGAATTAGATCTCTTTTTCCAAGAACTCGTCATTCACGGGAAAGAGGAAGTTCATCACACCCTTGTCAGCAGAATCCATGATCATCAGAAGAACGGAGACACAGTCATTGTACTATCCGGCGCACTGCAGCCATTCCTAAAAGCTTTTATTAATCACCTCCAATTAAACGATGTCCATGTATTGAGCACAGAATTGCAGTTCGACCAGAACGGCAAATGCACGGGGGAAATCGGACAAATTGTCAACGGAGATGTCAAAGTAGCGAAACTACAGGAATGGATGAACCAACAGCCGCACCTGACAGAAAATCCACCAAAAGAAATTTGGGCATACGCCGATAGTGAAAGCGATATTCCTCTGCTCCATTATGTAAGCAATCCGGTTTTGGTCAATCCTAAAGAGGGCATGGTCAAAGTGGCGGAAGAAAATAAGTGGTCTATATTTGCTTAATAACAAGAAAAAAGGTTCAAAAGAGAGGCATTGTGCCTTCTATTGAACCTTTTTTATTTGCCCTCTATTTAATAAGGTCTAGTTGACTTCAGCTCCTGGTTTACAGCTTCACCGGCTGGCATAGTTCCTTGTGGATTCCTTAGTCTGATATAGGAGATCTACCTTAGCGGCCTACTTCCATTTGAGGGACAGTCCCCTCTGTCCCACTCTATTTAATCAAACGTTTGATTAACTTTACACTCCACTCATCCCCCAGCAAACCAACTAAACTCCTTAACAAAATTTAATTTAACTGTACCGACCGGCCCATTCCGGTGCTTCACTAAGTTGATCTCCGTCTCCAGCCCTTTGGAGTCCTGCTTATAATACCCTTCCCTGTAAAGCAGCATGACGATGTCCGCGTCTTGTTCGATGCTGCCGGAGTCGCGGAGGTCCGACATCATCGGCCGCTTATCCTGGCGTTGTTCCACTGACCGGGAAAGCTGGGCCAGTAGGATGATCGGCACTTTGTACTGTTTCGCCATCTGTTTCAATTCCCTGGTGATGGCCCCTATTGCGAGGTCATGGCGTTCGAACTTGCCTTCAATCGGAATCAGCTGCAGATAATCAATGCCCACTAAACAAGAAGCACTGTCATTTTCCCTTCTCGTCTTCTGGATCCTTGCCCGGATTTTGTCCAAGGTCTGCCCGCCTTGGTCATGGATTTGAAAAGGCATTTTGTAACAGGTATCCAGCGCTTCATTTGCCTTTTGGGTCTCTTTTTCTGAAAAAATCCGGGATGGATTCTGCCACTTAGACGCATCAATGTGCGCCATGCGGCTGATCATCCGTTGATAAAGCTGGGTCTCACTCATCTCGAGTGAAAAGAAATCGACAACGGTTCCTGTTGAGGCTGCGTTATAAGCCAGATTCAGTACCAACGCGGTCTTCCCCATCGAGGGTCTTCCGGCGACAATGATCAGTTCCCCGGGTTTGAACCCTCCTGTTAATCCATCAAATCTTTCATATCCGGAAGAAATGCCCACGAATACAGGCTCTGAATATAAGCTTTCATAAATCTCGACCAATGCCCCGGTCTTACTTTGCCCTTTCTGCAGTACAAGCTCCTGTGTCTCGACATATCTTTGATAAAATGCTTCTGCTGTTTCAGCATTCGAGTTGTTCAGGAAATGGACGGCCGATTTCTGAAGCTCTTTTATCCGATAAGATTCAAGCACAACTTCCTGATAATGCTCCAGCCCGCTCACGGAAGGACAGCAAAGGGAGATCTCCGTGAAATAAGAAACACCGCCTGCATTCTCGACCTCAGCTCCAAGAAGATTGACCAAACTAAAAGGATTGATTTCCACCCCATCGCGCTGCAGCTCCCTCATCGCTTTAAAAATTATCCGGTGTCGGCTCTGCGAGAAATGCTCTGGTTTAACAATGAGATCGTTGATGGCCCCGGGCTCCAAGAAAACCGCTCCAAGCAGCATACTTTCAGCTTCAAATAATTCCTGGTGACTGCTCATTTCATCGACTCCATACAGGCCCAAATGACGGTTTGACTCTCTTGGCTCCATTTGCATGGCGGTTCTCCCCCTCCCTCTTCCACCTCTCCAATTTGGCCAGAAAGTCATTTGTTTCTTTTAGCAGGTCAGCAGTTGAACTTGGCAACGACTTTGACGTACTGCTTGATTTTCTTATTTTTCGCCGCAGCGCCTTCTCGTAGTAAGTAAACGATTGGATTGTGTCGTCAGCATTTCGCTTTCGGTAATCGGACTCGATTGTCTCCATCCAGGACAGCAGTGTTTCCTCTGCGATCTCCTTCTCACAGATTTTCTCAATGGCAGACTGTTCCTTAGGTGAGATATAAAATCCTGAGTTACGAAGCTCTAAAAACTTTCCTGTGACCTTCTCAATCTTGCTTTGCACTTCTGGTTTGAAAGACAGCTCATCCTTCACGCGCACGCTCTCTTTTTCTTTCTCTTCTCTACCTTTCTTACATTCTTCTTTTTGTACAGCAGTGGTATTCACTGCGTCCATCTGGGATTCATCAGCCGTTTCCCCGTTTTCGGGCAAATAAAAATCATCTTCACTTCCAAGTATTGTGAACAATGTGCCCATTTTTGTCTCCTCAGTAGAGATGAGACCGTACTTCTTCAAACGATCTACACTTAGCTTGATTGTACTCTTCGCTGGGATTTTCAAATTGCCATTCTCAACATACTGCAAATCATCAGCCAGACGAGAAAAGGACCGTAAATTCTGGCCCCTATGCACCTTCACTTCTTCCACATACATGAAATCTTTCTGCACCGCCCTGCAGCTCAGCAATAATAAGAGCCTCAAGGTAAACGGGCTGCTCCAAATCGGACTTTCAAGCGTGCTTCGGTTGAATTTAATCCATCCTGTCATTATTTTTTCCTCCCTATATTATGTTTTCATTGGTTATATAGAGAAGTTTTTGGAAAAAGGACACCATTCAATAAAAAAATGCCGAACTCTTGGTCCAAGAGTCAGCATTAGCAAGGTTCCTTCAGCGCCTAAAGGGCAGTTCCAAGACAGATCGATCCCTCAATTCCTTCTTGGGTAACGACAGGCTGGGACAAGGAACCTCCGCCCCACAACTTCACTGAATATCCCTGTAATCATAATACAACTTGTTCTTCCCTAGTTTTTTAACTCTTCCACTCTCCACTGCCTTTTTCCATTTCTGTATGGAAATTTGGTTCAAAGCATCAACTTCCCCTTGGCTCCTAGTCCTGTTCCTTTTCTTTCTGTTGGGGCCTTTTGTTTTTGCGATTTGCTCATTCGCCCGCTTGCCGTTTTTCCGAACTGTACTTTCAATATCTCCCAAACTCATTTTTCTTCTCATCTCCACCAGCCCTTTTAGCCATCATCTTGGTCAAAGTTGGTGGAGTTTATGAGTTGAAAAAATAAAAAAGAACCGACAATATCTGCGGTCCTTCAAAGCCATGGGCTTAGTAATTTATAAACTTTTGTCCTTTTTGCTTCTTCTATCAGGTAAGCCATTTCTATATTCTCTCCTCTATGAATAAGAAACCTCCTCTTAGCCCACTCATAATCTTCATCATCTTCTGGATATTGCTTCTCAACAATGCCTTTTAAGCGATGGATGATGATATCTTCAATACCGATTACATACAGTTTACGATTGTTTGGGAGCCGTAATTCAATTACCTTATCCTCACTGCCTTCTAAATGATTGGAAGGCACTTCAACTGCCAATTCAGCATCAGCATGGTACCACTCTCTCTGAGTTTTGATAAAGCCCAGTTCAGTCAGCAATTCGTTAAATTGCTCCCACCCATCACTGACAAAATCAATATCGTGAGTCGTATAGTCATTCCTTGTATAAATTTCAACCGAAAGACCACCAACCACAATTGGATGAATCCCTCTGCTGCTAAAGTATTCAGTTAACAGGGCAGCAAATTCAATCATCTTATGAAACTTAGGTTTATCTTTTATGTTTTCCAGTTCAACCTTTAAATCCTCAATTGTAATCATAATACATCTTCCGGTTCCCTAGAGATATAATCTTCCCATCCTGCACCGCTTTTTTCCATCGGGAAATAGAGATTTGATCCAGACACTTAACTTCTCCCTTTGCACGTGCTCGAGACTTTTTTCTACGTCCACTAGAACTGGAAGCAGTTCTTAGCGTCAGGTTAGCAGATTTTCGGTTTTTCTCGATTGTTTCATTTAAAGTTTCTAAGGTCACAGTAATCATAACTCTAACCTCCTTGTTGTCTCTATATTAATACAAAACCCTTTTTGTGAAAAAAATCATTACCCTTACCTATTTATTTCCTAAATACTAAAGAATGGACTGCCCCCAGTATGTAAATAATTTTACACACTGGGGGAGCAGCCCTGATGTCAGGACGGAGGTTCCTTGTTCGTCCAATAATTTTTTTACCCTTTTAAAAATACCTGAACCGAATCGGGTAATAATTGAAAGAGCAAGCCTTCAAAAATGATATCGAGCAGACCAGCAATGAATAGAATAATAAGGATAGATACTAAAAGAGGTTTCTTATTATCTTGAGAACTCCATTTCATCTATGTTCACTCCAAAGTAACACAATTTAATACCTTCTATATTAATTCAGCAATAGTTGCTTATCAATCCTTATTTATGCTTGGGACGGAGGTTCCTTGCCCCACCAATGGTAGGTCCCTTTGTTAAATCACAAAAAAATCGGACCCTAATAACCTCCGGAGACTCCATCAGCAAATTACATATATCACAAGCACAAAATCAGGGTTACATTGTCTCCCCTGCATTTTCAATCATGTTGTAAAAACACGGATTACCGCAGATGCTTCTCTCCAAATTTTTCATATATACCAGTTTACAAGCTTAAAAGAATGCGTTACCATTAATCTTGAAAAAATTGCATAACACGTTTTCGCACTAGGGGTGCATTTTGCTGAGAGGAGCCTTTTGGTTCCGACCCTTATAACCCGATCTGGATAATACCAGCGTGGGGAAGTGCAGGAGAAGGTATCTGTTCTAATGTGTTTCTCTTACGATATCAATCGACTGCATCCCACTCTGTGATGCAGTTTTTTTGTTGTCCAAAAATTTTTTCAGGAGGAATACAATATGAATCATGAAGTTTGCGGTACAAGTGAGATTACTGGAGCAAGGTTTACAATCCATCCGATGGCAGATGATTTCGTCAGTATCATTCTCGGTGCTATCGAGGAAACAGATACGTCGAAGGTGTGGCGGGAGACGGATGATGTTTCTACATGTGTGCGCGGCCGGTCGATACATGTGTTTGATACAGTGAAGGCCATTTTCCTTAATGCGAGTAAGACCGGAAAGCATGTCGTGCTCAATGCGACGTTTTCAAACGGGTGTCCCGGGGATGCGCAAGGAGATGTTTATCTATCGGAGAATGACGAGCGCATGAATGAAGCATCTCTCGCCGGCATCTCCCAGGATGTGTCGGTCCACTTTGCCCTGTATCCACTTGGCAGCACAACGTATATGGATACAATCATGGATCAGGTGAATGATGCAATCGAAAAAGGCGTTAAGACACAGGGTGTCCATTATGCAACACGCCTCGACGGCAATGCCCATGATATTTTTACGACACTTGAGCGCGCCTTCAATAACTGCCTTGAAGGGGACTCTTCCCATGTCGTCATGACCGTTACAATGTCGGCAAACTCTCCTTCAAAAAAAGGTGAAAAATAATGCTCGCCAAGTGGAAACTGCGTGAAGTCGTCCTTCTCTCTGTACTGGCCGTTATATTCGGGGTCGTCTACCTGGCCTTCCTGCAAGTCGGAAATGTTCTGTTCGGAATGTTCGGCTTGATCGGATATGACTTTATCTTTGGTATCTGGTTCATTGTATCGATTATTGCTGCCTATATCATTCGGAAACCGGGGGCCGCGTTTATCTCTGAAACCGTTGCTGCTACTATAGAAGTTTTGCTTGGAAACGCTGTAGGTCCAATGCTCATCGTGACAGGGATGATCCAGGGGCTGGGCGCAGAAGCCGTATTCGCCGCAACCCGCTGGAAAAACTATTCGACGCTCGTTCTTGTTCTTGCCGGAATGGGCTCGTCGGTCACCAGCTTCCTTTGGGGCTTCTATGTATCGGGGTTCGCCGCTCTTTCACCTGGATATGTAACGGCGATGTTCATCGTGCGTCTTGCAAGCGGGGCAATCCTGGCAGGTCTCCTCGGGAAGTATATCAGTGAAGGCCTTGCCAAAACTGGCTCTCTCAGCTCCTTCCCTCTAGGAAAAGAAATGAAGGCGGCGAAAAAGAACCATGAACGGACAGCCTGACCTGCTTAATGTAAAAAACTTAAGCTTCCGCTATGAGGATGATGAGCCCCGGATCTTCAAGGATGTTTCCTTTTCAATCGGGGAAAAAGAGACCCTGCTCCTGCTCGGTCCTAGCGGCTGCGGAAAAAGCACTCTGTGCTACTGTGTCGAAGGGCTCTATCCGGAAGCCGTCGAAGGTGAGATGGAAGGCGAGATCCTCTTTCATGGTGAAGAACTTGAAGACTTTCCACAAGGAAAAATCAATCAGCGAATGGGCATTGTCTTTCAGGATCCGGAAAGCCAGTTCTGCATGTTGACCGTTGAAGATGAACTGGCCTTCGTGTTGGAAAATCATAAGGTTCCACGCGAGGAGATGCCGGCGAAAATTGATGCCGCGCTTGAAAAAACAGGCCTCCTCCCATACAAGGAAAGCCTCATCCACGTACTGTCAGGGGGACAAAAGCAAAAGCTCGCACTGGCTGGAGTCCTTTTGACAGAACCGGACCTGGTCATCCTCGATGAGCCGACGGCCAATCTCGACCCCGTATCGAGCACAGAGCTTGTCCAGCTTTTAAAAAATCTGCAGCAAAGCCAGGGCTTCAGCATGATTGTCATCGAGCACCGCCTGGATGATTGGATGGATATCACCGACAGATGCCTCGTATTCAGTCGGAGCGGAGAAGTCATGTTTGATGGAAAGCCGCGGGAGTGCTTTACGGAACATGCCTCATACTTGAATGAAGAGGGTGTCTGGCTGCCGAGTCCGACATTGGCTGGAATGAAGGCAGCGGCTGCAGGAATTTATCAGGGGGAATCGCTCCCTTTCACTACTGCCGAATTGATGGAGAGAGTGGCTGATCCTTCTGATTTACTTCAAAAGCTCCAGCCTGGCATCAGCGATACACCTGGCATCAGAAAGCCTTTGCTGGAGATGGGGCAAGTCACATTCTCTTACCGCCAAAAAGAGATTCTTAAGGAAATAGATCTTAACATTTATGAAGGGGAATTCGTTGCCATCCTCGGTGCAAATGGTTCCGGAAAATCGACGCTGTCCAAGGTGATGTGCGGAATCCTCTCCCCTTCTTCAGGTAAAATTTCGTTTGGTGGAAAGCCATTGGGAAAATGGAAGGAAACCGAGCTTTGGAAACGGATCGGCTACGTCTTTCAGAATCCCGAGCATCAGTTCATCACGGATTCAGCTTACGATGAACTCGCCTTCGGGCTTGCTCAGCAAGGGTTTTCTCAGGAGGAGATAGCCCCAAAAGTCAGGGCTATGCTGAAAAGGCTGAACCTTCTTGAGGCTGCCGACCGCCATCCCTTTTCGCTCAGTCAGGGTCAGAAGCGCAGGCTTAGTGTTACGACGATGCTCAGTGACCAAAATGGACTGCTCATTCTCGATGAGCCGACTTTCGGGCAGGATGCGAGGACTTCCCGCGAGTTGATGAACCTCCTTGAGGATAGAAGAAAAGCAGGCGGGGCAGTCGTCATGATCACCCATGATATGGAGCTCGTGCATAAGTACGCAGACAGGGCAGTCGTGCTCGGGTCCGGGGATATTCTTTTCAACGATGCCCCTTCTCTCCTTTGGGAGCGTAAGAAGATTCTGCAGGAGGCAAGGTTGAAGCTGCCTTTTGCCGTTGAGTTGGAACAAGAAATCAGAACAGGGGATGAGCACCATGTCACTGCACAGTCTTAATCCAGCAATCAAGGCACTTACCGTCGTTGTATGCATCCTGATACTCTCGGTTTTTTTTGACCCGGTGACTCCACTTGTCAGTATCACGTTCACCATCCTTGTCACTCTATTGCTCGGCAGGGTTTCCCGGAAGAGATGGCTCCTGCTGTTCTCGCCCTTCCTGTTCTTCGCATTAGTATACATCTGGTCGAGCATGTGGTTTGCCGAAGTCGAGCCCGGAGCTGTCATCCTATGGCAGTGGGGCTTCCTCACAATGACGGATAACGGATTGGAGACAGCCATCTCACTCGGATTGCGTGTCTTAAGCTTTTCGGTGCTCTCGCTTTTATTCGTACTGACGACTAAGCCTGCCGATTTCATCCTGAGCCTCATGCAGCAGTGCAAACTGCCTCCAAAACTTGCATACGGCATCATGGCGGGATACCGCTTCCTCCCCCTCATCCGCGAGGAGTTCTCCATCATTAGGAGCGCCCACCGGATCAGGGGAGTGAAACAAAAATCGGCATCGCTACCTGAAAGGATTCGCAACCTGAAACGTTACGTCATCCCCCTCCTCGCCGGAGCCATCCGAAAAGCAGAAAGAACAGCCCTCGCAATGGAGTCGAAAGGCTTCACAGGTGACCGGGACCGGACGTTTTACCGGCAGTTTCAAGTCAGCGGGAAAGATTGGCTGTTCCTGTTCCTTATGGTTGGTGGAATCCTGATGAGTGTCGGTATTTCTTGGAGTCTTGGCACACTTGATCTTTATCAAAAGCAGCTGTAGTTTAGGCGAAATCCTGTTTGGGAATTTCGCCTTTTTGGTTTTTTGGGCGAGGGACGGAGTGACAGGTTTCTTGTCCTGCCCAAGGCAAGACATCTTGCTAAGGTATAAAGAGAATCGACTGCAAATATTAACTTTCTCCTGACTCCATCAGCAATTTTTTATACTCGTTATGCACATAGAAGTTATCACCAGAAAATCACATCCAGCACTCTTAAAAATAGTTTTTTTAAAATAGATTGGGTATCAGCCTATTTACTCACCTTAATTATCTAAATTATTAAATTTGTCTAAATTGTTAGATTTTTATCTTTAAATGTATTATATTTGTAGATGTCACACAAATTCTGGGAGATTTCACGGAGAGATTATTTTTACTAAGGGGGAATGAATGTGAAGGAAACAAAAAACAGGTGGCTTATTGCTTTATCGGCAATTGCGATTCACCTTTCTATTGGTGCTGCATATGCGTACAGCGTATATAAGAATCCGCTAATTGACTCCATGGGATGGTCCGAATCACACGTTACTCTCGCATTTACAGTTATGATGGCGCTCGCAGGATTTACGGCAGCCTTTATGGGAAGTTTTGTAGAAAAAAACGGTCCCCGAAAGTCTGCGGCACTGGCTGCTGTATTGTTTGGGTTGGGACAAGCCGGTTCAGGGATTGCTGTCGCGGTGGATTCTTCTGTCCTTTTCATCATCACGTATGGGTTGCTAAGTGGATTAGGATTAGGGATTGGATATATCTCACCTGTATCTACATTAGTAAAATGGTTCCCGGATAGAAGAGGGTTAGCAACGGGTATGGCCGTACTTGGCTTTGGTACGGGGGCACTCATTACCGCTCCAGTCGCTGCTGCTCTCATGGTATCGATCGATATTTCCAGCACTTTTTACATTTTAGGTGCAAGTTATTTTATTCTTATGATTCTCGGTGCTTCGTATATTGCACCTCCTCAAGAAGGCTGGTTGCCTGACACTCTTAAGAAAGCGGTTGCAGGAAGTCGGCAAACCGTCAGAAAAGACTTAAGGCAGCTAACAGCAAAGGAAGCCATTAAAACGAAGCACTTTTGGATGTTATGGTCGATGATGTTAATCAATACAAGTGCCGGAATTATGATGATTTCTGTTGCCTCTCCAATGGCTCAGGACATCGTCGGCTTATCTGCTGCAGCGGCCGCAACGATGGTCGGAATCATGGGGATTTTCAACGGTGGCGGAAGACTGGGCTGGGCTGCAGCTTCGGATTATCTAGGCAGGCAGAATGTGTTTATCATCTTTTTCGTCATCCAGCTGGTCGCGTTCCTCACCCTTCCAATGACAACAAATGTGATTCTGTTTCAAACTCTTATTCTATTAGTGGTCAGTTGTTATGGCGGAGGCTTCTCCAATTTGCCAGCCTTTATTGGGGACCTGTTCGGAACAAAGCAGCTTGGCGCCATACACGGGTATCTATTAACAACCTGGTCACTTGGCGGCATTCTCGGACCGCTGCTTGTTTCAAATATTAAAGGAGCGACCGGGAGCTATATTCCTGTATTCTACGTTTTCCTGGTATTAATCGCCTGCGCCTTCGTGATCAGCCTTTTCTTACGTGCTGATATTAAAAGGATGCAAAATCAAGAAAAACAAGTCTACTCTAAAAATGGAGTGACGGTTCAATAATTTCATGGAGAAAAGCCAATTTCCAGATGGGAGTTGGCTTTTCTTTATTTTTATAGAAGGGGTCCTCGTCCCATCTGAAGACTCAAGGCTTCAATTCTCTAAGTGTGAGACAGTTCACCCTGACCTCTGTTTCATAAAACTTATCAAAAAACCGTTTTGCCCCTCCCTTTTCAAGTATAATGAAGCTTATTCAGATCATGCATACGATATTTCTTGGAGAGAATCCTATACATAGGACGAAAAAACAATTAAAGAGGTTGAATAATGAGTAAAAGAAGTTTTGCGGATTATCAGATAAGCGATGAAATCAAAAGAGCACTGGCTGTGCTAAAATACGAAACTCCAACAGAAGTTCAAAGTAAAGTCATCCCGGCAGCACTGGAAAATCAGGATCTTGTGGTAAAAGCTCAAACGGGAAGCGGCAAAACGGCTTCCTTTGGGATCCCTGTTTCGGATTTGATTGAATGGGAGGAGAAAAAGCCGCAAGCTCTGATCCTTACCCCGACAAGAGAGCTTGCGGTTCAAGTCCGGGAAGATATCACGAATATAGGCAGGTTTAAACGCATTAAGGCAGTGGCCGTATATGGAAAGGAACCTTTTTCTAAACAAAGGGACGAATTAAAACAAAAAACGCATGTAGTGGTTGGTACACCTGGCCGGGTTATGGACCATATCGAACGGGGAACTCTGGACTTGGAGAAAATCAAATATCTTATCATAGACGAAGCAGATGAGATGCTTAATAGAGGTTTCATCGATGAAGTGGAAGCGATCATCAATGAGCTGCCTTCAGACCGGGTCACAATGGTGTTTTCTGCTACCCTGCCAAAAGATGTTGAAAATCTTTGCCACAAATATATGAAAGACCCTCTTCAGATTGAAATTGAATCCACCGGGGTAACGGCCGATACCATTGATCATTCTTTGATCCAAGTGAGAGAAGAAGAAAAGATTTCACTCCTTAAAGACGTGTCGGTTGTAGAGAATCCAGACAGCTGCCTAATTTTCTGCCGCACCAAAGAAAACGTTGACACTGTGTACAGCGAATTAGATAGGGCTGGATATCCTTGTGAGAGACTCCATGGGGGAATGGAACAGGAGGAACGGTTCTCTGTGATGGAAGGGTTCAAATCGGGGAACTTCCGCTATCTTGTCGCGACCGATGTCGCTGCCAGAGGGATTGATATTGATAATGTTACACTTGTCATCAATTATGACGTGCCTATGGAAAAAGAGAGCTATGTGCACAGAACGGGAAGAACAGGCCGTGCTGGAAATAAAGGAAAGGCCATTACGTTTTCGACTCCTTATGAAGAAAAGTTCATTAAAGCCATTGAAAGATACATTGGCTTTGCGATTCCTGCTGCGGAAGCTCCTGATCATGAGGAAGTTAAAGCTGGAAAAGCGGCTTTCGAAGAAAAACTCAGCGGCCGCCGGGTTGTGAGAAACAATAAAACCGCCCGCATCAATCAAGATATCATGAAACTTCATTTCACCGGCGGGAAAAAGAAGAAAATCCGTGCGGTTGATTTCGTCGGAACGATCGCCAAAATCCCCGGCGTCACAGCAGAGGATATCGGCATCATCACCATCCATGATCAAATGTCCTATGTGGATATTTTGAATGGAAAGGGCTCGCTGGTTTTGCAGGCCATGGAGAATGCGACTGTCAAAGGGAAGAAGTTAAAAGTCAGTAAGGCGATTAAATAAAAAAACCTAATCCCCCCTCAACGGACGAGGGGGGATTTTGTTTTTTATTAACTAGTCTCCGTCCGTTTCTAAATTCCCTGCCTTCATCATACTTCCTTTAAACATTAGCGAAAAATAAGGGGAATTTTTCCCGTTAAATCTAAGTTATGGCTTGTTTTGGGGTAAATAAGGGGAGTTTTACCCCTTATACATAGAAAATTTCCTGTTTTAGAGTTTTTCGAGTCAAATAAGAGGAATTTTTCCCGCTATTTTAGTTGTTCTTCATGATTTTTATTAATTAAGGGGAGTTTTTCCCGCTATTTTAGGTCAAGTGAGAGTGTGAAAGTGTTTTAGTTGACCCCCTAACTGGTAAGAGCGAACTCTCACTGGTTCTACGTTAACTTCTAATTAGCCCCATCACTTACGGGACAGTCTCCTTCCGTTTCTAAATTCCCTGCCTTCATTATACTTCCTTTAAACATTAGCGAAAAATAAGGGGAATTTTTCCCGTTAAATCTAAGTTATGGCTTGTTTTGGGGTAAATAAGGGGAGTTTTTCCCCTTATCCATAGAAAATTTCCTGTTTTAGAGTTTTTCAAGTCAAATAAGAGGAATTTTTCCCGCTATTTTAGTTGTTCTTCATGATTTTTACTAATTAAGGGGAGTTTTTCCCGCTATTTTAGGTCAAGTGAGAGTGTGAAAGTGTTTTAGTTGAGCCCCTAATTGGTAAGAGCGAACTCTCACTGTCCCGGATGCGGGAGTGAGCATCTGTTTATCGACAAGTTGAGAAAGTATTTTTCTAACCGGCTTGCTACTTAGCTTCAGCCATTTTTCGACTTCCATAGGGGATATGGCCTCTCCTTTTCGAATCGCTAACCGAAGCACTTCCTTTTCGACTAAGGTAAGAGTCGTCTGATCCAGTTCATCCCCAAGCCAACGGCCAATCACTTGCTGAATAATCTGCTGGCATCGACGCGGCTTCTCTTTAACTTGGTCGTATGAGAAGCGGATCACTGTCCATCCGTCGATCACCAACTGGTTTTGACGTTCCAGGCTATCAGAAAATTGCCATCTGCTTATTTTCTGTAAATGAGGGCCGTACCCGTCAATTTCAAAGCAAATCTGCATGGTGGGACGAATATAAGCAAAGTCCAAGTACCTTTTGCCATCCTTAAAATCATTAACCTCATATTCTGGATGCAGATACCGAAAATGGTGAAATAACGGCCACCACACTTGCTTCAAAAACAACATTTCAGCATGTTTATGACCTTCCTGTAAGCGCCGCAGCCGCTCCCCGGTCCTTGTCTGTAAGTGACTATCCATAAAGGCCTGATATTCTTTTTCAAATTCCATAGCATCCCTCTTCCTATCTAATGTTCAAGTAAATTTGATATTCGGAAAGTTTTTTTGTGTTAATGCGAGTAGGAAAAGCAGTTTCGTATGTTATTACCTTTGGGGGAATTAAACAAAATCAGCTTAAGCTTAAGGAAGAAACTTGAGTGGAGAACTATTTTTAGTTTAATATAATTCCTATATTTGTTCCATTAAAGGTTAATGTAACTGAGACGATGGGTAATCCATCATACATCTCTATCTTCATTGAAGTCGTCACCTTACTCCAATGAACTTTTGTTCTTTAACTACAATTGTATTGTGGTGAGTATGAAAAATGTAGTATTCACGTGTAGGTTCTGCTAAATGAAATTTTTATATTCTTTCCATGCGGGAGTGGATTCGGGGAAGTGAGAAATGACTGATAGTTCATCCAGATAGCGTATTGAATTTTTCGGATAGGCAGAAATAGCCTCTACAAGTACTCATTGCTCTGGATATTTTTCACGTACTTGTTCCCATTTCACTGGTAACACCTCCTAGTTATATTGTTTTTAGTATATCATTTTTCAATTGTTAGTTTAACTCTTTTACTACCAGGATTATTAGCAAACCAAATTATTCACTTGTGTTTCAGGCTCTTGGAGGAGTGCGGGGAGATTGAAAAAGGGACAAAGTGCTTTCCCCTGCACTTTGCCCTCTTGAAAATAATTAGATATTGCTCAACGATTTTTTAACATCCGCAGATCCACTCACAACTTGAAACTCTTTCCCAATCGTTGACTCATCTTCTAAACATCCAAAGATGACCTGCGCAACGTCCTCACGCGGAATTTCTCCTCTTTCAACTTCACGCGCTGCTTCCACTTTTCCAGTTCCGTTCTCGTTTGTCAGTCTTCCCGGGTGGACGATGGTGAAATCTAAGTCTGTTCCCCGCAGCCACTCATCTGCATAGTGTTTGGCGACGACATATGGTGCAAAGGATTCCGGTGCTTCCTGTATCGCTTTGCGGGTTGTGTCAAACGAGCTGACCATGACAAACCGCTTCACTCCTGCCTTTTCAGCCGCTTTGATTGTTTTCACGGCACCGTCCAAATCAATCATGAGGGTTTTGTCGGCACCCGTATGAGGACCGGAACCTGCAGTGAAGACGATGGCATCGACTCCTTCTGCTGCTTTTGCAATGTCTTCTACTTCTCCCTCTAGGTTCACCACTGCTGTTTCAGCACCCAGTGATTCGAAATGGGATACCTGCTCCTGTTTGCGTATCATCGCTCTCGCCGTATGGCTTCCGCTGTTCTGAATGATTCCGACTAACTGTTTCCCGATTTGTCCATTTGCTCCGACTACAAGAATTTTCACTGTATCCACCCTTTCTGTTTACTTCTATTTAAATATCGTAAATGGTCTTTAACCCTATTGTCTAATGAGCTGTTTGGCCAACATTAGTTGCTCTCCATTTATTTAAAAGGCTTTGTTAGTTAATGGTGTTGTTTTTTAGGGCTCCAAGGAGACAAATTATATAGCTTCAAAGGTATTATCATAGTTGATTGAAGCGGAAGGCGTGCGATCTCCTGCGGGACTAGCAGGACAGGTGAGACCAAGGTTACGTACCCACTGGAACGTAACCCCACAGGCGCAGCCGAGGAGGCTCACCGCCTGCCCCGCGGAGTCACGCGCCTGTAGCGGAAATCTATCAATTATAATGCTTAAGAAATCAACATTACTCTTTAACAGAGCCATTTAAAAAGTGATGTTCAGTGTGCACGCCGCGTTTCATTTTCTACGCTCGACCTTCCAAGTGCTAATCACTTTCCCATCTTCATGAACAACATATTCCTCAAACTGATTCGCCACCGTACAAGCATGATTAGGGATGATCTGCACCTTATCATTCAATTTCAAAGAACTCTCTCCTGTAAAAGTTCCCACTCCATGCTCTTCGGATAACCGTTCTATCGTGATTTCAGGGTAGCCAATAATATATCCAAATCCCTTTACTGTCTCGTTTCCGTGCGCACCTTTATCCAGGCAGAGCGTTTTGCTCCCTGTATCCAATACAATCCGGTTCGGATATACACCTGAAACAGAAGCCAGTACAGTCAGCGCACAGTTTTCAAGCGATGTTACCCCTAATCCTGCCTGGATGCTATCAAAAAACACAGCATTCCCTGGCCTGATCTCGGTAATTCCTGGTACCTTTCCAGAGATCTTATAGGTTGGTGTGGAACCGACACTTCGTACGGGAATAGGAATCCCGGCTCTTTCACATTCCTCGGCACTTTCCACGACTGCCTGCCCTTCCTGAATGCCGATCCTTTCAATCTCAGCATAACTTGAAGCAGCATAGGAATGACCGGCATGTGTTAAGATTCCATCCAGTTTTAGCTTGGAATGCGTCATAATCTCCTTTGCCAACACTAGAGCATCCCTGCCAGGTTCCACTCCGCAGCGATTTAATCCTGAATTGACTTTTATCCATACCTCTAGTGTAAAGGGGGTATGCTCCAGTTCTTTTTGCAGATAGACTAATTGTTCCCTGTTATCTACTATTATCTTGAGCTTCACACCTCGCGCCAACATTCCGGTTACTCTCTTTATCTTTTGCGGACTGGAAATCGGATAGGCAATCAAGATGTCATCGATTCCCCCCGCAGCCATTGCTTCTGCTTCCGGGATGGTCGCGGTGGTTATACCGACTGCTCCCGCCTGCAGCTGCAGCTTTGCGGTTTCAACCGATTTATGTGTTTTGATATGAGGTCGATAAGAGAGATTATATTCCTTTGCAAAACTCGCAATCTCGTTAATGTTTTTCAAAAGCTTCTGGTAATCCAGCAGCAGTGTCGGTGTGTCGAGGTCAGATATCTTTTTCATGTTTTATACACCTCCTGTTTTAGTTATGATGTTGAGCTTGGAGCAGCTTGAAAGACTGTTGTTTTTTTTTCAAACCCGACTAGTTCTCTAAAATCGCTATCTTTGTAGCTGTACCCCTTGCTGGATTAGAAGTATCTAAATTCTCATACCAAACTTTTACCTTGTTTCCCACAGCCAACTTTTCTTCACTTTCTGGCAAGGTAAAATAAGTTGCACTCTTTGAATTTAATAGAATTTCTCTTTCAGATAATTTCATGACTTCCTCGCTGCTCAACCCTTGTTCAATTAATAGTTGTTCACCGCTTATTTTTCCAACGATCCCTTCCACACTTAGTTGTCCGCTTTCCTCATTAGTTGTGGGTGAAAAGCTTTTGACCAAGAGAAAAATGGACAATAAGACAAACATGAAAACTAATGGCAGAATTATCTTTTTTAGGTGCATCATAAACTCTCCCCTCCAATAGTCAATTTTCTATCATCTTTATGATATTGAGCTTGAAGTAGAGCTCTAGAAGTTCTTTTACATACCCTTTCATGGGGTGCTTCGCGGTATCCCGGAGATGCCTGTCTGCCAGACATCTCTTCTTCTATTATTTTCTTAATCTCTGTGAACATCCTATTCCCTCCAGTGGTATGTCTTTCTACAATTCGAGTTAAAGGGGGGAATTCCTTCTCTGTAGCAATAGATGCCGGTAAAACGAGGATACCTACTTCATTTTCCATTTTCTAACACCAAAACGTGCTACAATTGATTTATCTCAATTTATAAGAGGAGGCAGATAAATGAAGCACATTTGGCTGGCATGCCTATTACTTCTAATGACTATTTTGACTGCCTGCGCAACTGAAATTCAGTCTGATCCTGATAACAATGGCGGTGCAACAAGAAAATGTGATACCGGAGGGGTTATCGTGGGCTGGGTGGATTTCTTAAAAATTAATGACTTCACGTATGAAAGGTTTTCCAGAATAGGGAATGAAGGCCCTGCTCTAAAGGGCAACAAAATTGGGGAAGTAACCTTCATGCTGGCTGATTGTGCTCCCCCAGACCACATTTCACAAAATGGGGATGCCGCTTTCCTGGAAGCAGGAACTCCCATCTATGAGGTGAAAGGCTATCCCGCAGAGTTAATGGTGGAAGCGGCTGGAAAGCTATATATTGTCGATCGTAATGAGGAAGCAAAATCAGTCGTGGACCTGTACCCAATAAAGGGGAAAGTCAAGGATCTCCACCTACAAAGTTCTGAAGATGGCTCCCGGGTTCATACTTTTACTAAGAAAAATAAGAAAGCCTTCCTCGACGATTTCTTTAAGCAAGAACTGATTGATCAATCTGCCCTGCGGAGGAATGGCGGGACGGACGGGCCCATGGACTTCATTGAAATCGAACTTGAAAACGGCGCATACATCCGGCTGGTTTACTGGAAGGATTCCAATGCATTCAGTGTGGCCCGTAGTAACGACCGGATAGCTGCAATCATTGAGGAAGAAAAAAGCAGGGCTGCTGGAAAGGAATAGATACAGGGGGCAGGCCCTATTGTTTATTGTTTTAAAAAAGATGACCCCTGTACAATACAGAGATCATCTCTTTCTGGCAGCCTAGCCTTTTTTTACTGGCCTTTAAAAAAAGACCAGATTAATAAATCGGAGGTTCTTTATTACTTCTGCCTAGTGAACAGACTATTTACCGTTTTTAACGATATATTCGACGGTATAGGTTCCGGTATAATTTTCAATTGTATTTAACCATCCCTCAACATCGACTGTATAGGTACCTGCTAACACTTCAGGAGTAAAGGTCTCTTCTGTCGTAGACACTGCGTTTCCTGATGAACCAACCAGAGTGCCTTGTTCATCCCTCACATACAAATCCAAGTCGTTCGTTGGAGACAACCATTCAATTTTTGTTTTTAAGCTTACGGCACCACTGTCTAAAATGATGTCATAATAATCATGGGAAGAAGCACCCGCTTCAGACACCCCTACTCCGATTGAGCCGTTCCAAGTTTCATCCACAAAGTAGGTATCATAAGTTTTCCCTGTCTGCTTGTCTCTATATTTTCCTATTTTGGCTGAAGTCTTTTCAGCGACAGCTACTGCCTCATATGCATTGACATACCCAGCTCCAACCTCATGGTATTGATACCCTTCCATTGGATCAGCAGTTTTCTCCAACAATTCCAGGACCACATCTGGATGTAATTCCGGCTGTGCTTCAAGCATAAGAGCGACAATTCCGGAAATATGTGGTGTCGCCATACTTGTACCGCTCGCCGTAGTATAGTATGGAAGATGTTCAGGTGCAATATAGTCAACATCTGTAATGCTGCCAAGAGAGTTCATTACGACTCCGGTTGAGGATTTTGTCGCGACAATATCCACACCAGGCGCTGTAATATCAGGGTGAAGGAATTCATCATTCGCTACCCCCCTGGATGAAAAGTCCGCCAGTTTTTTATCCTTTGTTCCGGCTGCAACAGATATAACCCAAGGTGCAGCAGAATAAGGATTTAGTGTATTATCGGACGGCCCTTCATTTCCTGCGGCAAATGTTACGACCATACCTGCATCATGGGCTTTTTTACTAGCAACATTAATAGGATTATTGGGTGAATACTCCCCTGTTGTTCCCCAGCTGTTGGAAATGACATCGATGCCATATTCCTCTTGATGCTCAAGTACATAGTCAAAGGCTTCCAAAGACCAAAGGATATTGATCCCCTCCCCTGTACCAAGTCCAACGAGTTTAGCATCAGGAGCAATCCCTTTGTATAAGCCTTCACTGGCAGTACCGGATCCGGCAATCGTTCCAGCCACATGAGTTCCATGTCCAGAGGAAGTGTCCGTGTTTAAAACATTCTCTAAATATAGCGCTTCATCAGAGAAAAAGCCGCTTCCTACTAGGAATTTAACGTTTTGAACTACCTTTTCCCCAAACGGCAGGTCAGGATGGGTGGCATCAATTCCACTGTCGATAACTGCTACAGTTGACCCTTTCCCTGTATACCCCAAATCGTTCCACACCTTTTCTGCCCCGACAAGGGCACGGCTGTCACGAAGAAGAAAATCCAATTTCTTATTGTAGTAGATCGAAACCGCATCAATACTAGAAGACACTACATTCTCTAGTTGAACCTTTGTCCCTTTCACTGCAACCATCGGCAAATTCTTGAACGTCTTGGTCTGTAAACCCAAGCCTTTCAAAAATGTAATTTGCTCAACAGTCGGCATCGTATCGTAAGTGATCACGGCTTCCACAAGGGTGGAGTTGCTCACCTTTGAAAGAACCGAAGTTAATTGCTCGTCCACTTCCAATGTTTGTGACTCTGCTTTACCTGGAGTCACACCTCCTAAGCTCACCATTAAGAAGAAAACTAAAAGAACAGATAGCAGTTTTTTCATGTTATTCCTCCTTTTGTCGAATTATTCAATCTATTTAATTATCAAACTTTAACTGCCATAAAGCAATTCACTAAAAGGATAAAAACAGATACTGCTAAAGTAGTATACAAATAGAAGGAATGGTCTATGTGTTCTGTTCTTTTTTATTAGTCTTGCATCAGAAGTGGATACCGCCATGAGGAGAGTAAAATTCTAGCTGTTCCCCTGGCTTTAAGAGACACTGACCAATCAGATGAAGGGCTTGTTGAGCTTCTGATGTAAACAAGATAGACTCAGGGGTTGCTTCTATATCCCGGTAATCTTTCACCTGTTCTGTTATTGCTTTCTAAGAATCTCGTTACCCAATGGATGGTCATGACCTAAATCTTCAATATAGGAACGTGGGATGTAAGTTGCCTTATTACCTCTGTCGGAAAAAAAGCTGGAGCGAGTCCCCCTTAAAATAAGAAGGAAGCCGAGGATATATTCTATCTCTTCAAAAGCGATATCATCTCTCCTTTTTACCAATTTCTCCAAATGTACTAAATATCAAATGAGAACTAATTAACGACAATAAGTAAGCAACGACAGGTTCATTTGTATCCCAAATTGAAACTAACGAAAAAAACAATAATATTGAAACACCAAAAAGAATTATTAAATAAAGAAAAACACTTATTGCTGCACTAATTTTAAAAACCTCCACCAATATTTGAGTTTTAAATGTTCCACTAACCCTTTAATTGAAAAACACCTGAGCCAAAGGTCTATTGGCTACTCTTCACTATTTTGTATTGAAATCACTTTTTGTTTTCCTTTTGAAAATTTCGCCACTCTTCGGCATAATCAGGATTAGTAACTTTTATTTCTTCAGAAACAACTTTCATATTATATAGATCATATTTAACTATATAATTCCCGAAAGGAGATTCATTTTTTGCCAATCCTCTATCATACTCAACTATACCTTTGGAACTAATGTTAGAAGCAATTGTAGTTCCGTAATTAGTATCAACAAACGCATCAAGAACGGGATGGAAATGGCTTAAGTTATTTGCTAATTCATCCATTACCTCTTGTCTTTTTTCTTCTAAAGCCTTGGATTGCTCCATTTTTTCAGTTTGATAGAAAATCAATATTATCCCTAGTAACACAATTAAAACAATACTAATAGTCGGAAGCTTTCTCTTCAAGGATACTTCCCCCTTACAAAAAATTAATGGTATTGTTATTGAGGCTCTATATGCGGTATATTAGTTTGTTTTAATTCTATCTCTTTATGGGGTTGTGAACAGGTGGCTTGAACCCCTTCAGCCCTTAGGTATAAATGCAATTTTCAGTGATTGGAACGGAAATCCGATTTCACAATTTAGGTTAAGCTGTTAGTAGTTCAGCAATTGCCGTCGTTAGTCTGTTAAGTGCTTTACTTTTTTTGATTATCTTTTATCGTTTTAGCCATTGCTACAATAATCACAAAAAATATATAGAAAATATCATTACTGTAGACAATTGATCACCTCATACTTTTAGCTAAATAACACCATGCTTTAAACCAAGTTGTTTCCAGCAACCTGCTTCTTTACCGAATTCAACCACAGGCTCTATGTAACTTTCACTCAGCTAAATCCTTTTCCCCGCTTAACCTCTTCACTTCTTTTTCTAAGTAATCTAGACGCCTATGAATACGATAGATAATTGGAAGATATGCAACCCCAACAATAAGTAACCAACCCACTTTTCTTCCTCCCCTTTTAGCGATACTTCCATTAAATGCCTTGTTCAATTGACGAAAAACGTTTACCTAATCTTACCACACCTACATCCCTGGACTTTTACTTTTTCCAAATAATTGTCACAAACTGAAGCACGCATTTCCTTACACTATCCCCAAATTTCCGGCATAAGATAGGGATAAGAGGTAATTCACAAATCGGTTAAGAAAGCTGTGATATGACAAGATGAAAAGCTACTCGGATTGCTGCTCATTTCAAAATCTCCAGGAAAGTGGGATGTCATTTGACCAGGTCTTCCAGCGTATTGTGGCGTTCATGCAATTGAAGCCTGACGGGAACTACCGTTTGATGGTGGGGACTGATTCTCAGGTTCATCACAAGCAGACCGTCTTCATCACAGGGATTGTCATATTAAATGAGGGAAATGGCGTCTGGGCTTGTATACGGAAAGTTGTGGTCCCAAGGCAGATGCATCAGCTGCATGAGCGGATTAGCTATGAAATGTCTTTATCAGAGGAAATTGTTTCGTTGTTTACGGAAGAAAGAAAAAATCAGTTGATCGATATCGTCCTTCCCCACCTGTATCAAGGAGCAACGTTTACAATGGAAGGCCATATCGACATCGGAGCTGGAAAGAAGAATAAGACGAGGAAGTTTGTGAAAGAGATGGTCGCCAGGATGGAGGCCATGGGCGTGGAACCGAAAATCAAGCCGGATGCGTTCGTTGCTTCCAGTTATGCGAACCGTTACACGAAGTGAATTTAGGGAGGAAGCCTTCCCCCGTCCTCCCTGGATAAAAAAGGGACAAGGCATTCGTCGTCTTCTTACGTCCAGCAGGAAATAAACCATTTCCCCTTCACTCTCTTGTGGTATAATTTTACTTAAATGGGATTTTGCTATTATAGTGCTGTTGAGGAGGTTTTACGGGGCTTCAATACACTTCCTTCCTTATAATAAGGTTATAGCTTGTGAAAGGGGCAAAAATTCAATGTTGTATAGAAGTCTGTCAGGCATGGTATTGAAGTTTCTGTTTGTGTCTCTCGGAATCGTCATGATCAGCGGGATCATAGGTTTATTTACGAATGGCATCCAGATAAGCCTGGAAGGATACCTCAAGAATATATGGCAGATCATCCTGTCGTTAAGCTCCCCCTCTGACATTACCATCACGAACGAAGACAATAATACATATCCTATGTTTCCTACATTCTGGAGTTATTACTTTTATTCTATGATTATCTTCATTTCATCTATTCTGCTGGCTACAGTAGCAGCGTTCATCTTGACTTTTTTCACCATCGGGCTGCCTCAAAAAGCATCCGGCATCATGCTTAAAGTCCTTAATTTCTTAGAATCTTTGCCTGATTTGCTGATCATCATCGTCATTCAATTCTTTGTCATCGTCTTCTTCAAACGCACAGGCATCCTTCTGGCACCTGTCGCCGGAGGCAATGACCCCGTATACCTGCTGCCCATTTGTGCTCTCGCCATCCTTCCTTCGATATTCATTTTCAGGCTGTGCCTGCTGCTGGTGGAGGATGAACTGACGAAGCCTTATGTCGACCTTGCCCGCAGCAAAGGCTTTAAAAAGATGTATATCTTTACCGTACATATTGTGAGGAATATCATGCCGAGCATGATGAACCATATGAAAGCTTTTATCTTGATCTTGCTGTCGAATCTCATTGTGTTTGAACGGTTGTTCAATATCTATGGCATAACTCATTTCATTTTTTCATTTCCGCAGATCGATGTCATTGCCTTCAGTTTGATCATGTTCTATCTGCCTATTTTTCTATTACTGATGCTCAGTAATGTTATTATTTACCTGACAACCGGTCAGAAG
The DNA here is from genome assembly GCF_046237645.1 of Rossellomorea sedimentorum. Taxonomy (GTDB): domain Bacteria; phylum Bacillota; class Bacilli; order Bacillales; family Bacillaceae_B; genus Rossellomorea; species Rossellomorea sedimentorum. The sequence continues at coordinate 461,762 of NZ_CP143546.1, read as the reverse complement.
GTGGTGATCTGATGCTGATTTTCAGGCTATTAAAGAATCCTTCATTTATTGTGGGAGCGTTATTTCTATTCGGCTTGTTTATCAGCAGCTTTGTGTATTACTGGATAACAGGCGATCAGGTTCCCACTACTGAACTAGTAAAAGATAAGAAAGGAAATTACCTATCGCCCCCTTACTCCCCCTTGGAGTTTCCCCCGTTGGGAACAGATAACTTCGGCCATAATGTTTTCTATCTTATGCTGGTGGGGGCCAAGTATACAATCGGATCGGCGATGATCATTGCCTTCCTGAGGGTGATTCCGGCCGTCTTTTTCGGTTTGATCATTCATTTTTTCCTATATAAAATCAAACGGATGCTGGCTTCCATCATTGATGCGTCCAACTATTTCCCGACGACCCTTTTGGCGTTTTTATTGATGTATTGGGTGATGTTTGAAGGCCCGCTTCGTAGTCCGGATACTTTTCCTTATTCGTTCGAGGAAAAAGTCTTGATTTACATAGGGATCCTGGTGGTCATTTCAATCCCATCTGTTTCTCTGCTTTTTGCCAACGAAGTCGAGAACGTGATGAACAAGGAATTCATCCAAAGTGCAAAGGTGCTTGGTGCGAAGGAACTCCACTTCATCAAGAACCATATCCGGCCTTTTATCGTTCCGCAAATATATGTCGTTTTGATCAGGGAATTTATCGCCTCCATGCTGCTTATCTCACATTTAGGGGTACTCGGCATATTCATCGGAGGCGCCAGGGTGGCTCATGATGTTTTCAATGTCCCCAACTTCATTTCCTTATCACATGAGTGGTCGGGTTCCTTAGGAAGCTGGTGGCAATTCTTGTGGACCTCGTATCCATGGATCGCCTTCATCCCGGTCGTATTCTTCACCTTGACGATCCTCGCCGGAAAGATGATGCTGATCGGATTGTCAAAAGAGCTGGAAAAGGACAATATCCCTGCGTCCGGGAATTTGCAAGAAGAGAAGTGGGAAGGTTCGCTTGCCGGCAGAGGGTTATTTGAGATGGTGGAAAGCAGAAAGATGTGAGCAGGGAAAAGGGTTGAGATGACCGTCATCTCAACCCTTATTTTTATAATTCAACAGCTGCAGAATGGAATCGTAACATACACTCCGGTAATACCCGTGCAGGCTCTCATCGTCCCTCATCAGCCATTGAATCAAGCAGCCGTCGATCATACAGCGGATACTGATGGCAGATTGCTCGATATCCTCTGCCTGAAATACATTCTCTTCTATCCCCTGTTTGATGATGTTTCTGCCAATAGACCAGCAGTTTTCGTAAAATTGCTGATTGATTTCTTTATATCGTTCATTATTTTTCGTCTGCGCCAAAAAGTCCAAGTATACACGATAGAATGCTTTATTTTCCTCGGGGGAGATGAATACCCGATTCACGTAAGCTTCTAATTTTTCAATCGCCGTTTCCTTTTCTTCAATGGATTGAGCTTCTTTTTCATAAATCCTGTTCGTGATCCATTGGAATAATTGCGCAAAGACATCTGCTTTATTTTCAAAATAATAGTTCGTAACACCTTTACTCACCTCGGCATAATCCGCAATATCCTGCAATGTCACGGACTCATATCCTTTTACAGATGCCGCTTGGAAGGCTGCTTTCAGAATTTGTTTTCGTCTCTGTTCTCCCTTGTTTGCCATTATTAGAACCTCCATTTACTACCTAAGGATATTATACAAAAAACGCTGCTTCTTTACGAATAATTTTATTCTGTCCGGTCAAAATAAATTGACCAGTCGGAATAAAAAGTATTATGATAGTTTCAAAGGTTTAAATTTGAAAGGGGAACTTATGTTGTCAAATACGTTCAAAGCTCTTGTCGTGAATAAAACAGAAGAAGATTTTTCAGTCAATATTGAATCATTAACTTTTAATGACTTACCACAAGGTGACGTGACCATCCGAGTCCATTATTCCAGCGTAAACTATAAAGACGGATTGGCAAGTATTCCTAACGGAAAAATCGTTCAATCCTATCCGTTCGTACCGGGGATCGACCTTGCAGGAGTCGTAACGGCTTCAGACGATGACCGCTATAAGGAAGGCGACAAAGTCATCGTGACAAGTTATGAACTGGGCGTCTCTCATTACGGGGGATCCAGTGAATATGCCCGGGTGCCGGGTGACTGGGTCGTGCCCTTACCGGAAAATTTAACGCTGAAAGAAGCCATGATCTTTGGGACAGCCGGCTTTACGGCAGCCCTTTCCATCCATCAACTAGAAAAAAGCGGACTGACACCGGAAAACGGCCCGGTTCTAGTGACAGGAGCAACCGGCGGTGTAGGCAGCATGGCCGTTTCCATGATGGCCAAACGGAATTATGATGTCACCGCAAGTACAGGGAAAGAATCAGAACATGAATACTTAAAGAAATTAGGAGCAAAAGAGATTGTTTCCCGTGAAGAAGTGGCACCGGAAAAAATTCGTCCAATCGGGAAGCAGCGTTGGGCAGGTGCCGTCGACCCGGTTGGCGGCAAGACATTGGCATCCGTCTTGAGCAGCACGAAGTATGGCGGCGCCGTTGCAGTCAGCGGGTTAACCGGGGGTGCTGACGTACCGACAACAGTCTTCCCTTTTATCCTGAGAGGCGTGAATTTATTGGGCATCGATTCTGTTTACTGCCCTAAAGAATTGAGAGAAACACTATGGAATCGTATGGCAGCCGACTTAAAGCCGGATAATTTAGGAGAAATAGAAAACGAAGTAACACTGGAAGAATTGCCAGGTACACTGTCCGCTATCCTGCAGGGAAAAACCAGGGGGCGTACGGTTGTAAAAGTGCTCGAATAATAATGAAAATGGGACTGTGCTCAGCACAGTCCCATTTTTTTAGTATGCGCCCTGTGAATACGTCAGCTCATAGCTGTGGGTATAGATTTCGAAAATATTGCCAAATGGATCTTCAACGTAAACCATTTTGTATGGCTTTTCACCAGGATAGTATTCCCTGATCGGCATGCGCTGCTTGCCTCCATGTTCCTTGATTTTCTCAACCAGTCCCTCAATATCCGGATCCTGGATGCAGAAATGGAAGATTCCCGTTTTCCAGTATTCAAAATTGTTCTCCGGCTGTTCATTGTGAGGGAATTCAAACAATTCGATTCCAATCTTGTCCCCCGTTGAAAGATGGGCAATGCGGAAGGTCTCCCAATCGTTCCCGAAGACGTCACGGCACATCTGGCCGACCGGTGTATCGTCATTTTTCACCTCGGACGGCTCCATGATTACGTACCAGCCGAACAGCTCTGTATAAAATTTCACCGCCTTGTCCAAATCAGGTACGGATAAGCCGATATGTGAAAAGGTTCTTGGATATGGTGTCATGTGTTGTTTCCTCCTTTACTGGTTTGACAGTTCGTATTATAAACGGTTATTCTTCTACTCAACAGTATGCACTTTGGGGGAAGATACTACCCTAAAGGGAAGTAAGGAGTGAATAAAGAAGAATGACAGACGGCATACAAGTGGATGAAAACGGAAAGCTCAAATGCTCGATTGAATATACATTGAACAAAATCGGCGGAAAGTGGAAACCCGTCATCCTGTGGCATCTCGCCTATGACGGCACCCACCGCTATAATGCGCTGCGGAGGCTCCTGCCCGGCATCACCCACAAAATGCTCAGCCAGCAGTTAAAGGAACTTGAACACGAAGGGCTGATCAATCGGAAACAATATAACGAAATGCCGCCAAAGGTAGAATACTCCATCTCGGAGAAGGGGCTGACCCTGAAACCGCTGCTTGAAGAAATGCATAAGTGGGGTAGCGCGCAGGGGTAGGCAGGGGAAAAGGACCGGACATCAAAAACAGGTTACCACCGTGGTGGGTAACCTGTTTTTTAGAAGGCGTATGGCATGCCAGCCCTCTTATTAATATGGGTTATCGGTTATATTGCCTCATAACCTCACCAACCGCACGCTCTGCCGACACCAAGGCTCCTTCCAGATGACCTCCATGTTCAGGAGAAGTTTCTGTACCGGCAAAGATGATGTTCTCCTTCCATGTTGGGACTGGCCCGTAGTTCGGAAAACCTCCAAGCGGCTCAAGATCCGACTCAACAGCTGTCTTGGGATCACTGGACCAATCTTTGTATAAAAGGGACACCGTTTTTTCTGCGGAGGGTCCAAACAACCGCACCAATTGATCGGTGACAAGACTGAGAACCCTTTCCTTCCCCAGCTCTTGGCGGGTCCTGGCAGGCAAACCGAAGAAGCCGAAAAGGGCACCATAACCTGTTTGGGGTGAGGCATCATGGATTTCCTGCAAGGGACCGGCCCAGCTCATGGCTTGTCCTGAAAGTCCCTCTTCTCTCCAAAAAGGCTCTCTATAAACCGCAACCACCTTGGCATGCCCCGCCATCCACGTCGGCTTCTTCATCAAACGTTTGATTAGGTCCTCTGGGAGCGAGGGTGCGAAGTTGATGGTTTGGGCCACTAACCGGGGAGGCATCGCTAGGATGACAGCTCCTGCTACTATCGTCTTTTTCTTTCCTCCGACTTGTTCAGCTTCAATCGTCATTTTTCCTTCATCATTCGTACGAATTTGGATTACACGTGTCTCCAGTTCGACTGTCTCAGCAGGAAGATTCCTAGAAATAGATTCAATGAGGGCATGCACACCTCCTCTGAAACGAAATGATTTTGCAAAGGATCCTTCCGGTGGTATATGCCGCTGTACAGGTCCTTTTGAGGATTGCTCGAAAAGCATAGCCCCTTCTGTGTGCTGTTCGAATGTTGGTAAGCCCAGCTCTTTTACAAGACCAGAGATCACTGGTTCATGGTCAGGCCAGAACCATGTCGGGCCAAGGTCAAACATGCCCATATCCGAACTGTCCTCAGCCGTCCGAGTTAACACCCTGCCGCCTACTCGGTCCCGTGCGTCCAATACCTTGCACTCAATGCCTTGCGAATGAAGCAAGGAGGCCGCATGAAGACCGCTTAACCCTGCACCGACGATGATAATAGGTTCCTTCATATTCCTGCCTCCCATCTTAAGTTCCATAGTTAACTTTCTAACCCCGCAACCCCAAAGCCACCGGCTCCAGAGTGGGTCGAAATCATCCCGCCCGCTTGAATCCACCTTACATTTTTGAACCCGGTTTCTTTGGCGACTTCATCCATCCGCGCTTTTACACGTTCATCCAATCCGATTGAATAGATGAAATATAGCTGTTCTGGATCGATAGTGTATTCATCCAAATACTCACGCAGGAGTTTTTCAGCTACTGTACTCATTTTCCCTCGATATTTTTTCGTTGAAACCAGCTTGCCGTCCACCAGTTCTATACATGGCTTTATTTTTAACAGGGCCCCCACAAGAGAAGCCATGTTACTGACACGCCCTCCTGCTCTTAGAAACTCCAGGCTGCCTGGGACGAAAGCGAGCCTTGTTTTAGGGACGATGGCTTCTATTTTTTCTACTAGTTGTTGTGGTTCAATGTCAGGTTCTTTTTCAAGCACTTGACCAGCATATATCACAATGGCTGCCAATCCGCCCGTGACATTCAATGCGTCGATCAAATAAATGTCTTCAAACTCTTCCGCTGCGATGACCGCATTTTGAAAGGAAGACGATGCTTTTGACGTATAACCGATATGGATAATCGTACAGTCAGGGTAATCGGCTTTGATCTTGGTGAAAAGTTCTTGATACTCGTGTGCGTTTGTAGAGGTCGTGGAGGGTATTTTTTTCGTACGCGCATAGTAGTCATAAATTTCTTCTACTGGCAGGGATCCATCCAAATAATCTTTCCCATCCATGATGATATGCATCGGGACTACCTGAACATTGTACTTGTCAACTATATCAGCTGGCAGATCGGCACCGCTTTCGGTTGATAAAATAATCCTGCTCACTTCATTTCCCCCTTTGTTATCTTAGTACGATGGTTGTTTAGAAAAAAGATGATTGATCTCCGGTGCGAAAGTTTGATGCAATACAGGTTTTAATACCTGGCAACTTCTGCAGAGCAGCCTGCACCCGTTATATTATTCCTTCATTAGTATGTCCTACTCTAACTATACATGAGAAACACACATTAATAATGTAATAACTATTTTTTTGTAAAGATGCCCTGCGGGAAACGGAACCTACCCCCGTACCGCGGATGAATCAGACTGAGGGGTGTTCCAGTCTATCAACAACTTTTGGGGTTCTATCAACGAGTTTAATGCTTCTATCAACCACTTTTCGATTCTATCAATCAGTTTAGTGCTTCTATCAACCACTTTTACGATACTATCAACCACTTCAATTTTCGGCAGGATAATCCAAAAGAAGCAACTATGGTTTGTCCCCCAGCCAAGCTGGGGGACTGGCTGATTCCTGCTTACCTACACGGGAGCTGATACCTTGATACCTTATGGAAGACTGGACTTGCTGCGTTCAAGCTAAATTTCAGATGAATCAGACTGAGGTATTTTCCAGTCTATCAACAACTTTTGGGGTTCTATCAACGAGTTTTGTACTTATATCAACGACTTTTCGATTCTATCAATCAGTTTAGTGCTTTTATCAACCACTTTTACGATACTATCAACCACTTCAATTTTCGGCAGGATAATCCAAAAGAAGCAACTATGGTTTGTCCCCCAGCCCCGGCTGGGGTTCTGGCTGATTCGATGCTTTGAGGACCATAACCCTCTTCCTTCGTCCTCACACTTTCTCTCTTTCTCGGAAAAACAAAAAAGACGAATGCCCGAGAAACTTCTCAGCACCCACCTTCAACTGTATCATGTAAAATTCATGTTCCTCTACCTAAACAAATCCATCAAAAGTTCCCAAAACCCTTTCTCTTTCTCAGGTTCCGCTTTCTTCACTTCTTGCTCTTCCATTTCAATGCTTTCTGTCTTGATGACGAATTGAACAGAAGAAACATTTTCATTTTCATCAGAAACAAAGGATACAGGCTCGAAACCGGACTTGTCATATTCGGAAATCATGCTGTCGATTTCCTCCTGCATTTGAAACGGCAAGTCTTTTGTTTCTTCATGTAATTCGCGGGTACCTTCATGGAGTGCGCCGACTCCTTCTTCGAGCTCGCTTGTACCGCCAGTCAATTCAACGATACCTGTATGCAGCTGGCTGTAAGAGGAAGATAACTGATCCGCTCCATTTGTATAGCTTACCAGGCCTGAATGAAATTCGTTATAATTCGAGGCTAGTGCCGACAGTCCCTCCTGGAGCTCACCCAGTCCGCTCATATCTGTCTCTTTAAGAGAAGCAGACAGGTTATCGGCGATGGACGTCAGCTGACCGCTCATCTCGGTCACCGATCCGCTGATACTAGTCAAAGTCGGTTCAACAGCTGAAAATGCTTCTTGAATTTCAGCGTACGTTCCTTTGACTTTCTGTGCTGCCGCATACGAAGCTGCCAGTTTATCCACTACCGCAGGATCTGCATCACTCTCATACAGACCGGCGATTTGTTCCTCGGTGATTCCCTCCGCCGGAATTTCTTTGATGGCACCATCCAATGCGGCATACGCCTGAGCGTAATTCGTTTGTAAAGTAGTCAGACCTGCGGCTGCTTCAGCCAGTCCGTCAGCCAATTGGGTCAGCCCTGCAGGCAATTCATTCAGACTTGAAAGATCCATCTCGGCTGACTGCCCGGAAAGCGATTGATTGATTTCCTCAAGGGCCCCGCGGATAGAATTTGAGCCGCTGACAATTCCTGACGATGACCCTGCCAGTTCGCTCATGCCGCTTTTATAGTCCGCCGAACCAGTACGCAGGCTGACGGCACCACTTGTCATTTCCGTCACGCCATCTTCCAGCTCAGCCACCCCGTCATTCAATTCTTTTATGCCGTCTGATAATTTTGCCATATCCTCGGTCATATTTTTCGTTTCCGGTGTGTCGATCGGCAGTGTAGAAGGAACCGCAGCGATTTGTATACCTTCGAACTCAAATTCCTCTACAATGGCCTCCACACTGAGCTCTTCTTCCTGTCCAGGCATCACGGTAAAAGTGATTTGCTTGTTCTTCCCTGCATTTGCGACCATCCCGCCGGATGCTTCAATGCCCTGGTACGTGTTCGGAAGCGTCAAGGAAACCTGCAGCAGGTAGTTTTCATAGAAAACGGAATCTCCCTCTTTGTTTTCTGTTATATCAACAGAGATTTCAAGATGACCGTTTTTCCCTGCCATTTCCTCCGGCTTCACTTCTTTGCCATCAAGCAGATACGTGACGTTTACCTTCCAAGGAAGTTCCGTTTCCTTATCCATGTTCCCCTGATAAAAAAACTTCCCTTCTGGGGCTTCGATTTCAACCCGCTGCCCCTCTTGTTCAATTTCTGTCAGATCCGTCAGGTTTTTTACACTGCTGTATTTACCGAAATCAAGGATTTCCCCTGCCTTCGCCACATCCAGTGTATTCACGACATATATGTTATCCAGTTTCCCGCTGGCGTTCAACGTCGCATACACCACTTCATCCTTTGAAGTGACTCTGCCTTCCGTTGCCGCCTGGGCAGGATGACTAAAAAATGAAGGCAAGACGAGCATCGCAGCGAGAGCCGTATAGTGTATTTGTTTTTTTCTCATCATCATTTCTCCTCAAAATAATTTGCTTTATAGGTTGTTTTTTTGATCAAATTATCGAATACCACAAGCATAGCCGGCAATGCGAACAGCACCATGATAAACGCCAGCAGTGCCCCCCTGCCCATCAAAAGCCCGATGGATCCGACAATCGGATTGGAAGAGGTGATCCATAAGATGAAGCCGACACTGGAAAGGATCGCAGCTGAGATCGAGATGGAGAAGGTCTTTTCATCCAATGTTTTCACAATGGCTTCCTTTGCAGACATCAGTTTCCGGTTATGGTTATATTCTTCTGTGAAAAGAATGGCGTAATCCACCGTCGCCGCCAGCTGCACCGTACTGACAATCAAGTATCCGACAAACACCAATGATGTATTGGTGAAGTAGGGAATCGATAAGTTGATCCAGACAGCCGTTTGGATCGTGACCAGCAGCACAATCGGGATGGAAATCGACCTGAAACTCAATAGCAGGACAAGTGCGATCGTCACAACGGTCAACACATTAACGACGACATTGTCTTTATTGACGGTATTTTTAATATCATAGAGTGTCACGCTTTCTCCCAGAGCAAGCGCGTCATCTCCGTAGTATCCCTGTGCTGCTGCTTCTACGTTTTCAACAATACTGAAAGGAATGTCTCCTTCTGTTCCCTGATTGGTGTTGATGATGATGCGGCTGTAATTTTCCGAATAAAATTCCTTCGTAATCGAGTCATCCAGGTACTCTGGCGGAATTTCGGCACCGACCTGGTTCGCATAAGCCATGACGCCTGTGACATAATCCATTTCTTCGATGTCATCCACAAGCTCCGACTCTTTCACAGCATCCCCTCTAGGAACAAGCAAGACGATTGACGTCGTTTCACCAAATTCTTCATTGATGATTTTCGCGTCACTTCCGACACGAGTATCCTCAGGCTGCGCACCTGTTCCATAGATAAACGACGTGTTGGTCTGTGCCAGGAAGGCGGGAACAATAATCGCTGCCACAAGAATCAAGCTTGGAAATTTGAACTTCATCACTTTGTTGCCGATACCCTTGAAGCTCGGTATAAAGTTCTTATGCTTCGTTTTATCCAGCCATTTATAAAAAACCAAGGTCAATGCAGGCAGGAACACCATGACACTGATGAAACTCAGGACGATTCCTTTTACCAGATTCACTCCAAGATCCGACCCGATTTCAAATTTCATGAATGTCAGCGCGATGAATCCAAAGAAAGTCGTCGCTGCACTTGCCATGATTGCCGGAAAGGACTTCTTCATCGCCAGCTCCATTGCTTCCTCCGGACTGTTGGTCGTTTTCCTGTAATCTGAAAAACTATGAAGCAGGAACACTGCGTAATCCAGCGAAACGGCCAGCTGTAAAATAGGCGCAACCGACTGGGTAACGAATGATACTTCCCCGATGAAAATATTCGTTCCTAAGTTGATCAGGACAGAAACCCCGATCGCTGTAAGGAAAAACAGCGGCTCTACCCATGAAGTCGTCGAGACGACTAGGATTAAAATGATGATTGGCACCAGCAGCATGGCTGCATACATGGACTCCGAACCGGCCATCTGCTGCGAGCTGGCCGTATTGATCGCTTCTCCTGCGATCGCTCCTTCTTCGCCGATCAGTTCATACACCTCATTGGTAATCCTCACTTCATCACCTGAACGCACACTGATGGAAAACAGCGCTTTGCCGTCTTTATAGTAGTTTTCCACCGTCTCGGTGTCTTCCATTTCCAACGGCTTTTTCAAATCGACCATATCATCCAGCCACATAACACTGGTAATTCCGTCGATGGCTTCTAACTGGTTCTTATAATCCAGTGCTTCCTGTACGGTGACATCTGTCACCAGGACCCGGGTATCCGGAACCTCACCCGTGAATTCTTTTTCCATGATGTCCATCGCTCTTGTCGACTGGGCATCCTCTGGTAAATAATCGACCATATTATAATTGACCGATACAAAAAACTGGGCCGCGATCGACAGCACAGTGATAAGCGCAAATACGAGCAAAACAGCTTTTTTATGTTTAATGATGCGCGATGCAATATTTATCATGTTTCATCCTCTCTTGTATCTTTCCGACGTTCACTTTATTATTATAATAAACACCGTGTTGGATACACAACAAACAGTTGCGCACATAATGTTCAATACACAACAAATCAAACCAGTATGTTGGATAACTTTGTGAAAGTATTGTGAAGGCTCTTTTTAAACTATGTTGCTATTTAAATTTCACTGAATATTGCCGGGGTAAGCCGGAAAGGAAGAGTTACTCTCCTGTTCAGAAAGAAAAAAGTGTCCCCATGGGAAATGTCCGGAAAACAACAATCTATGCATTATGAAGGAAAGGATTAAGGATATGAACTCAAAAATGGATCGAAGAAAACAATACACGAGGATGGTTTTAAAAGAGAGTTTGATGGAGCTGCTGCAGACAAAACCCATTGCCGGCATCACCATCAAAGAAATTTGTGAAAAAGCGGACATTAACCGCTCTACCTATTACGCACATTTCTCCAATCAGTACGAACTGCTCAATTTAATTGAAGAAGATTTTATCGAGGATCTAGTTGCCGCATTGGGGCAGTATAACTTCTCAAAAGAAGATGAAGCTCTGCAGATGACTGAAAAACTGTTTGAATTCATCGCCGAAAAAAACGAGGTATGTCATATCCTCCTCAGCGAGAACAGCGACATCCACTTTCAGAAAAAAGGCATGCTAATCACCCAGCAATTCATCTTCAACAATTGGGTCACTGACAAGAAAATGGACCAGGAAACGTACGAATACATCAACCTTTTCCTGGTCAGCGGCAGCATCCACGTCATCAAGAACTGGCTGGAAAACGGACAGAACAAAACTCCGAAAGAAATGGCGGAGATTCTCCATAACTTTATTAATAAAGGGTTGTCTAATATGCGGTAGGTGCGGGGGGGATCAGGTTCTGTGTCTCCGCCAAAAATAAGTTTCGTTAAACAAACCTGCCCCCTCTACCATCAAATAGATGGAAAAACATTGGAAGTTTTAATACCTATATTTTTATTTATCATGGTATACTATAAGAAACTGAAAGGAGGGATACTGATGGAAGAATTATTAAAGCAATTCATGAAACAAATGAATACTCGATTTGATCAAGTGGATCAAAAGTTTGAGAAAGTGGATCAACGTTTTGAAGACATGGATCAACGTTTTGAAAACATGGATCAGCGTTTTGAAGACATGGATCAGCGCTTTGAAAAGGTGGATCAACGTTTCGACAATATGGATCAACGCTTTAAGGACGTGGCCCAACAGTTTACTGGCTTAGTTAAAGATGTGAAAGAATTAAAATCTGGGCAAGATCAGTTAAAAGATGGTCAAGATCAGTTAAAGAATAACCTTATCAACGGACTTGGACCCTACTTCGAAAGAATTGAAAAACACATCGATGATACATCAGCTGAGATTAAAGAAACTCTTAAAGACCAACAGCATGTTATTGATACACTAGCAGTGCGTTCCATTAAGCATGAGAGTAAAATAGAAAGACTTTAAACATACTTTGGAAAAACTATAGCTTTAGGTTACAGCCCTCCATTTGACTCCCTTATCTATTTGTTGTTAATGAACTTCTCATAGAAAAAATTCTACCAAAGGATAGTAATCCTTACATCCCTCTGCAATTCACCAAATATTAAAGTCACAAGGATCTTCCGGTGCCTTCCATGAATTACAAAGTCATCAACAGCAATTGATATTCTCTCCTATATCTGTTCAAAAGTACAAGCCCTAGCTCAGCAGTACTCCCTCCTTCTTTTTTCAATACAATATTACTGAATAACCTATTCTTTTATCGCTTAGTGATCAAGGTCTTGGAAAAAGCAGTAGATCTGCCTACTTAATGCAGGGATAAATATCCATATTCTAGAATAGATATAGCATGAGTTCTTGGACGTTTTGAACTAATCTATGAGATAGGAGAATGGTATCGCACTATGATCAGAGTAAGCATGTTACTGATACTTTTGCTGCTTTTAAGCGGATGCCGCGTAGAGTGGAGTTTAAGCGGGGATTCCACCGGTAACACAGCAGCCGTTCCCTCCAATGGGGAACATCGTCCAACAAAAACAGGAAACGATCCTTTGAGTGTTTTTCTCAACGGAGACGTTGATTATGAGGGAACGGTAATCACGTTGATTGGCTATCCTGAATTACATCAGGGAACGGTCCTAAAAGTCCAGTTAAGAGAGTATCCCGAAGATGCATCCTTAAGGGGTATTTCCAATGGTACAGTAGAGCCTCATGAGGTGCCGGTCTTTGAACAGCTAGTGGAAGTGGACGGAGAAGGTAATTTCACCTTAGAAATTGACAGGGAAGAAGACAAAATATACTCCATATCGGTTGAGTTCAATCCGGAGAAACAGTCTGACGCAGTTAAAGAAGTGTACGGTGCAAGAGGAGAAAAGATCGTCATTGCTTCAAACATCGAGCGTTATGAACATAATGGCGAGACAATGATTGGGGTGAAGGCATCTTCGTATATTGGATATCCGCCTGGTTGGGGCTATCTTGAATAAGGGACAGATGAATATTGTCCCTTATTTTCTATTTCATCCCCAAATTTCCTTGGAAACATCCACAATATACTTCAGGGAAATGCCCCCTTCCTGATACTCTTTTCTCGCCTGGTGAATCCTTTCAGGACGCAACAAACTTCCCACGTGATCTGCTCTGAACGGCGCTTTGATTAATGTTTTTGTCATGATAATCCCTCCCTCCTTTTTCAATAATGTGATTCTTGCTGAAAAACAAAAAAACCCCTCTTCTTGACATAATAACCCGTTCAGTTGAGAGGGAGAAACCAGTAAATTGCAAGGTGATTTGCGGTACAATTTGCATAGCATTTTGTATCGCCTTTTTTATTGATATATCAGTGTTTTTAATGATTTTGTACGTGAATTTGCATACTAATTTGCAACCCAATTTGCAGTACCGCATAAATTTATGCGGTGTTACAAATTGTCCTACATATTATGTAACAATTTTACCGCCAGAGTCGTTATCGCTCTCGGCTTATGATAAGCTAAGGTTAACAGAATTTTCTAAATCGTTAACTGCCATCGATATTCAATTAACGGAGCAGGTTTATAGAATAAGGGGGGGATGGGGCTTTTTATGAAAAAGAAAAAAATAACGATCTTGATCGCTACAGTGATGATTCTTGTCGCCGCCTATGCCTGGTATCAATCCTCTAAGGTATACGGTAATGATAAGGGGTCCATCATTAAAGTGATAAATTCGGTGGAAGGCTATGAGGATAAAGACATACAAGTTATACAAATCAAAGATTTTGATGATGTTAGAATTGTAGGGTTTTTAGCCAATCATAAGCCATCCTATATTGAGTTTGCAAAAAATGATAAGGGGAACTATGTGTGGAACCATATTGAATCCACACAAGAACAGGCTCTTGCGATGTTTTCACCCGGCAGGGGCATAGAAAAAATAATGTTCGTGTCGAATGATGAAAATGACATTGCGAAAATGACGGTAGATATTAATGGGGAAATGCTGGTGCAAACGTTCCTTCCTTATGAACCAAACGTAACCTGGGTTGATTTGCCTGAATCAAGAGATGGTGGATATGAGTATCGGAATTACAAATATTATAATGAAGATGGGGGTTTAATTAAAGAGTATGAATAATTGGAGAATGGAGATTGTGAAGGCATACGGCATTGCTTGCACTGGGAACTTAATCAGCTCTTGGGGTGCAATAACTGGAAACTAGCTAATTGCTTCTGCTATTCTCCATCCTCAATTATTGGGCAGGATTGTTTAATAGTGACTTCTTAATTAAGGGGGATTAAAGTGGAGAATAACAAGGAAAATCCCGAACATAAAAGAGAGAAACTGAGGCAAGAAGAATTCAAAAAGAACCCAATGGGTGATATGAATAATCACAGTAATTTGGCTGATTTAGTGGGCAGCTTAGGCTGGAAAGGCACAGGCATTTTAATACTACTTATAATTATTGGAAGTATTATATTTTTACTTGTCGCTCAATAAAGCGTTGTTCCATTATAGGGGGCTTTAATTGAATAACGTAACAAAAAGAGGCACTGCGATCAATATCCGCAGCGCCTCTTTTTTGAGCAATCTCGCATTCATTTTCCACTTCAAAACAGCCTGCAAAAGGCTGTGCATTTTCGCCTACAAAAGCGATTGCAAATATGCTTTGTCTCCCTCTCATCCGAACGGGTTACTTGACATAAGAAGAGGGGTTTACATACATATAGATACGACCTTCTCTTCTTATCTTCTAGCTTAACGCTACTGGAATTGGCACAGTACTTTCACAAGTCTGCTGCCGAGGTATCAAAGGGCCATTCCCTCCACCTCTCTGGATAAGAAAAAATTGGAACTTATAAGTTAATAAACCCACTATAATCCTTAAGGAAATAATATCAACTATAAAATTTTAATTTTCTTTCAATTTAAAGGGAGTTGTGCATCGCGCTGACGAGGCGCGGGGTTTCATTCGATCACTTCACACTAAATGACCTACCGCGCGCGGGCGAAGCGCGGGGTGTCATTTCACCACTTCTCACATAATGCCACACCGCGCGGGCGAGGCGCAGGGTGTCATTGGGCCACTTCATACAAAATGACCCACCGCGCGGGCGGAGCGCAGGGTGTCATTCAACAAATTCACTCTATATGATGTACAAGCGCTAGAAAAGTGCACGAGAGGTCCGTTTTTTGATTACTTCTATACCCTTTAGATTGAGTAAATGCCTTGGCTACCTGGAATAAAAGACGAGTTGATGAAAACTGATGGAGGTATTTCCTAGAAGAATACTATGAAAGGAACAAGAAGATTTTTAAAAGAAGGATACATTCACGCTTCCTTCTTTTTGGGCGGTTTTAAAACAGTTTAGTATAAAAATATTGATTTGCTTACGGTCCCAGTTTTCCGCTCCGTTTTGTGACAGCACATCATTATTTCCGTTTAACTTTCTCCAGGCATTTAAAGCTTTCTCCATTTGCAGGTTTGTGAAACTTGAGCTGTTGCCTGATCCGCTGACTCCTGCATTGAAAACGTTGGCGTCCAGTAAATCGTACAGGATAAAAGCATTGTAATTTCTCATACTGAAGCGCGCATAGGCAACTTCCTCACCTGCTTTATTGCGACCTAGCATTTCGTGGCTCATTAACCATCCTCCTTCAATATTTTTTTCACAACAAAAAAACGATATAAGATTCTTTGCACTCATCACCCCTTTCAAATGATGTACAAAATGGCAGAAAGAGAATTAAGAAATAGAAGTGTGGAATTTATAATAATTTGCTGAAATTCATGTCGTTAGAGGAGGTAAAAATGTGGGTATTGGAAGAATTTGGACTATTAAGATCATTGTCCCATACTTTATTAGTCTTGTCAGCAACATTCATTCGACAAACAACAAACAATTCATTAAACCTGGCAGGGACGGGACAAGGCACCTGCCCTGTGTCCCCCCCTAAAATAACCCGCCAAACATCATCACAGAAACGATTACCATGATTAACGCAATCAAGAGTTCATACGGCAGTGCTTTAAAACGTTCTTTCATATCCATGAAAAGACTTTCCCGCGAGATATGAAAGAGAGGTCCATGAGGCAAAAAATCAAACCCCACAGCTCCTGCGTTAATCATGGCCGCACTCGCCAAAGCAGCGACTCCATTTTCCAGTAACATATCGCCAAAAACATTACTCGAAATCGCAGATGATGATGTGGCAGATGCCGTTGCCATGGACATAAACGATCCGGAGAAAGGCGCGATAAAAGAAACAGGCAAATGAAAGAGGTTTAACCCGCTCAGAATAATGTCATTCAGGGAAGAATGGACAATGATCCCCGCTAATGTCCCCGTTCCAAGGATGACAATGGCTATGCCGGACATCTTTTGCAACCCGCTGGAAATATGAAACTTGAACTCTTTCAATTTACCCATCATGAGCAGACCGAATAGCCCACCCGCCGGCAAGGCCACCAAGGAATCAATCTTGATGCCGGCCAACGGTTGCAGTGACAGCAGAAAAATAGTGAATAGCGGGCCCGATATCGCGCCCCAAAAGGCAGGCTCGTCTTTTTTATCTACTTTCACTTTCTCAATTTCGGTAACCCGCGAGCCCTTTTTACTCATTTTCTTCGCAAAAAAGTATGTAACCCCAGCACCTACGAGAGCCGGCCCTATCCCAGCGGCCATCACGCTCGTCAATGGCAGGGAAAATCCTTCAGCCGCAGCAATTGTGCTTGGATTGGGAGATATAGCATTTCCGGCTCGCCCTCCACATATCACAGCTATTAAAATACTTAACCGCGAGATCCCGGTCCGCTTAGCGATCATCAACGCAATCGGTGCCACCGTTAAAATGGCAGCTGCTATAAACACACCCACCGCCGTCAAAACCAGTGAAGATAATGTAATCGCCAGCAATGCTCTTGTTTCTCCAAGTTTTGTAACGATGGTATTGGCAATTACGTTGGCTGCACCGGATTCAATTAGCACACCCACTAATACCCCTGCTGCCAGAATGCGTAATACGGCCGGTGTCAGCAGTTGGGCACCACCGATCATATAATCCACCGTGGCTGTCAGATCCAGACCGCCGGCAATTCCACCCGCACAAGCTCCCGCCATCATGGCATAGGCAGGATTGATTTTTCTGAAGATCAAGATGATGGTTAAGACCATCGCCAAGAAGACTCCCCACATACTAACTTGTAATTCGATCATGACCACCGCCTTTTTTATGACATGAAAAGGATTGATTCCCTCTGCATTTCCTAAATTTTACTGCAGAATAACATTTTTCGACAGATAACACGGGAATTCCTTCCTGAATATACTTCTTCCGGAAAGGGCTGCCTTTAAAAAAATAAAAAACGTAACAGGGTTTCAGCCTTGTCCCTTAGTTCCGCCGGTTATCGTCTTACCTCCTATTCCAAAAACGCCGGGCGGCAATCGCGACCCCGCCAGCACGTTATCGGCCATAATCAAGGCCCCGGTCACTTTTGTAATTCCATTTATCAGCGTCAATAAATAAGAAGTCGAATCGTTCTCCTTTGCCGGATAGGATAAAAGCCGGCAGTTTTTTGATATCGCTGATAAATCCGCAGAATCGCCGACGTACACTGGTCAAAACGAGTGCTCTATTACCCCTGCAAACTTCCTCCAACCTTACTCTTTTCCTTAACTAAAATTACCCCAATTAAGCCAAACAACGAAAATATGACAGGAGTGATAAACCCGAAGTAGTATGTGTGAAAATGATCCAATATAAACCCAAAAATGCCGGGCAGCAATACGGCACTCAGGAATCCGCCAGTATTGGCAAACCCCGTGACCATGCCGGATTCGGTTATGGGAAACGTTTGGCGGACAAGCGCAAATGTTAAGGAGTTGGAGCCGAACCCGAATCCAATGATGAAGAACAAAAGAATCAACAAGAAAAATGGCGGGGGCTCCCTAAATAAAAGAAACGCAGACCAGCTCAACAATACTGTGACGTGAAACACAGTATACGTCCGTTTTATTTCTTGCAAACAACTTGAAATCCAGCCGATCAAAGGGGCTCCAATCAAGGCTCCCAACAGACTGACCATGACGAGCTTACTTGCTCCTACCCGAGTCAATCCATAGATATCCATCGCATAGGGAACTGCCCATGAACCAATGAACCCTATATACCCGCCAACTATTCCAAAATGACATAAGAATAATGCCCATGCCTCACGACTTGAAAAGATTCTCCGCAATAAAGCCGGTAATTTTTCATATTGTTTTCTAGAACTCGCAGCTGGCGCTGGCTCCGATTTTTTTACAAGAACAGAAAAAAGCAAGATACTGCATAAACATAAGAGAACCCCGGCGGATAGGAATGCCCCTCTCCAGCCGAGCAGGATAATGACAGTTGAGAATGGAACAGTAGCCAGCAGGAATCCAAGGCTTCCCGTCATACCGGCAACACCAATCAAGCGGGTAAATTCCTTTTCATTAAACCGCAGGCTCAGAATCAGCACCATGTTCACCCAGATGGTCGCGTCCCCTATCCCTGTGAGGATCCGGGCAAAGAACAGAACAAATTCATGCGTACCGACACTATAGAGAATCGTCCCGATTCCTGTAAGTGCCGTCCCGGCGATAAGTAAAAGGTTCGGCCCATAACGGTCGGCCACAACCCCCATCGGGATCTGCAGTCCGGTGTATACCAAAAATTGAATGCTTGCCACCAGACCGATTGTTGAGGCTGTTACGCCAAAGTCCTTCATTAATTGGTCCGTAATCAAGCCGGGGGCGGTCCGCTGGCTCGACATTAGTAAATAGGTGAATAATACAGCGGTAAATACCACCCATCTGAATTTGCTGTTTGGCTTATTCATCGCACATCTACTCCCGGAGGTCTTTTACTCTATATATATGGTTTTTCATTGGGAGTAGAAACGAAAGGGAAACATCTTTCCTCCGGGGGATTCATACGGTAAACTAATGAGAATATATACGCGAAAGTAGTGATGGGATGAAACGCGGGATCCGGTTTTCTTTTTTCATAGCAGGGCTTATCCTTTTCAGTTACGGCATAGCCGTCGCCATTAAAGTGAAACACTTGGGCATTCACCCATGGGATGTTTTGAACCTCGCACTACATGGGAAATTCGGATTCACAGTCGGGACATGGAATATTACCGTCGGCATCCTGCTTGTGCTTGTTTCCCTGATTATCGACCGCCGATACATCAATATCGGCACACTTTTGAATGCCGTCCTGGTCGGTGTCATGGTGGATGGGTTCCTCTGGCTCAACATTCTTCCTCAGCCTTCTTCCCTCCCGCTTGATATTCTCGTCCTGCTTACAGGGGTTGTCATCATGGGGATTGGCGGCGGAATGTATAATGCTTCAAGGATAGGCTCCGGCCCGAGAGACGGGTTCATGCTTTCCATTTCAGATAAGCTCGGGTTTTCCATAAGCAGCGTCCGGATCGTGGTGGAGAGTATGGTACTGATCGGTGCATGGCTGCTGGGCGGACCCGTCTTCCTATTCACCTTCGTTTATACCTTTATCCAAAGCCCGATTTTCCAATACTCTTATAAAGTCTGTACTCGGTGGATCGAAGCCCTTTCACAGCCTAAAAAGCAAAAGGATAGTTTTCATACAACATAGATTGCTAGCAACAAAAACGCCCAACACCTGTCAGCACAGGACATTGGGCATTTTTATTTTGACTTAGATTTACTTGTTTTCACCGGGGCAGTTTGAAAATTGACCGGCAGCAACCAAGATTATCCTCCGCCTATTCTTTGAACTTCCTTTTATAGATGGTCTGTATTCCTCAAGCATTTTTCACACTGGTTAAAATAAGCGAATTGGCTGTTATCAATGGTTTTTCCGCAATCACAGCATTCCTTTGAACCTTTCTTTGCAGCATTCTGTCCGTTCATTCTGAATCCCTCCAAATTTTTTTCACTCTACACATAAAACACTTTTGGCAATTATTTTGCGTTATTTCCGCTTCAGGTGTGCGACTCCGCGGGGCGGGCGGTGAGCCTCCTCGGCTGCGCCTCCGGGGTTACGTTCCAGTGGGTACGTAACCTTGGTCTCACCTGTCATCAAAAGTGGAAGCACCCCGGTCAGCCCCGACAGGCAAATGTTCCGAAGAGAAAAAAAGGTGCTTTTCCTTTTATTCTCTTCGGGTTATTTGATCCCGAGGGGCTGGGTGCTGGAACTAGACGTCCCGCTAATCCCGCAGGAGCTCGCTCACCTTACGCTCCAATCAAAAATTTTTGTTTACTGTCTTCTTCAATCAACCCTTATTCTTGTAAACAACCTATTTATATATCTATCAACTTTGAAACTGAGCTGTTTCTGTCGAGCCTTTTAAAGCGGTGGTAGAGGATGTGCCTCCTGTGATGACTTGTGTAACTTCGTCGAAGTATCCCGTTCCCACTTCCCGCTGATGTCTGGTTGCTGTGTATCCATGTTTTTCGGCTGCGAATTCTGCTTGTTGAAGTTCAGAGTAGGCACCCATTCCGCGGGTTTTGTATCCGCGCGCAAGCTCAAACATTCCATAGTTCAATGCGTGGAAACCGGCAAGAGTGACAAACTGGAACTTGTAGCCCATTTTTCCAAGTTCGACTTGGAACGTTTCGATGGTTTCTTTATCAAGATTGGCTTCCCAGTTGAAAGATGGTGAACAGTTATAGGCCAGAAGCTTGCCTGGGAACTTTTCATGAATGGCCTCTGCAAAGGTTCTCGCTTCCTCGAGACACGGCTTGGATGTTTCACACCAGATCAGGTCAGCATATGGAGCATAAGCCAGACCGCGTGCAATGGCTTGCTGGATTCCTGACCTTGTGCGGAAGAATCCTTCCGGTGTCCTTTCACCCGTAATAAACGCGGCATCAACCGGGTCAATGTCGCTTGTGATTAAATCGGCAGCATCTGCATCGGTACGTGCAACCAGTATAGTCGGAACTCCGGAAACATCCGCAGCAAGACGTGCAGAAATCAGATTCCTTACGGCTGTTTGTGTCGGAAGTAATACTTTTCCTCCTAAGTGGCCGCATTTCTTCTCTGATGACAACTGATCTTCAAAGTGAACACCGGACGCTCCTGCTTCGATCATTGCTTTCATCAATTCAAACACGTTTAATTGACCGCCAAATCCTGCTTCGGCATCCGCTACAATCGGTGCAAAGTAATCGACATCCCCTTCGCCTTCCATGTGCTGAATTTGATCGGCGCGAGTCAGGGCATTATTAATGCGTTTGACCACTTGCGGTACAGAGTTCACAGGATACAAACTTTGATCCGGATACATCTGACCCGCTACATTGGCATCGGCTGCTACCTGCCAGCCGCTAAGATAGATGGCTTTCAGTCCGGCTTTCACCTGTTGAACAGCCTGCCCCCCTGTTAATGCTCCCAAGGCATTCACAAAAGGTTCTTCATTTATAAGCTTCCATAATTTCTCCGACCCTTTTTGCGCAAGTGTATGCTCTACTTTCAAAGATCCCCGCAACCGTAATACGTCTTCAGGTGAATACGGACGCTCTACCCCGTTCCATCTCGGATTCAATTCCCAATCTTCTCTTAATGCCTTTGCCTCATTTTGCACCGTTTCGTTTTTCATTCTCTCATCCTCCAGTCACTGTACTAATACAGAATTAGTTTAACTGGTATTATTATATAACAATTGATTTCTGTTGTGCAACAGATTATTAAAAAATTCTGAAAATATTTTTTGATAATAACACAAGCACAAAAACCTTTATTTAAACGTGTTTTCAACTCCAGTCTGTTATACAACAGTTTTATTCAGTTAGAATATATTCACTTTTTCACACTCTGTTTTCGTATATATTGTTGCTCTCGGAAAAATCCAAAGAGCCGGATTTTCCCCTTGGATACAAGGGCTTTTTTCTCTGAACAAGGTGAATTAGCTCTTTTCTTCCTTGTTTATCAGGTTATTTCTGGTTAATTAAGTAGATATTAAAGTTTGTATTAAATAGCAACAAAGTTTACGAAAAGAGCCTTTTTAAAAGAAGCGTATTCACAAAAAACTACACCCGATTTAAGGTGTAGTTTTCTGATGCCTTTTCATTTAACTAATTTTTTCACTTTCGCTTTAACTTCGAGCCTGCGGCGATGCAAGATCGGTTCTGTGTATCCATTTGGTTGTTGATATCCCTCAAATATTAAGTCCTTAGCTGCTTGAAAAGCGGTAGAGCGTTCAAAATCCGGGGACATCGGCTGATATTCCGGGTCACCCGCATTTTGCTCATCAACGACTTTGGCCATGCGCTCCAGAGTCTCTTTTACTTGCTTATCAGAGCAGACTCCATGGTGTAACCAATTGGCCACATGCTGGCTGGATATACGAAGTGTCGCCCGGTCTTCCATAAGTCCAACATTATTGATGTCGGGCACTTTTGAACAGCCAATCCCTTGGTTCACCCAGCGCACAACATATCCGAGGATGCCTTGAATGTTATTATCAAGCTCCTGCTGAATTTCTCCCTTTGACCAGGACGGTTCCTCCACAACGGGCAGTACCAGCATGTCATTATGATTATTATGAGAACCTTTTTCCAACCCTTCTTGTATCTGGGCGACATTCACTTCATGATAATGAAGTGAATGCAAAGTGGCTGCCGTTGGAGATGGAACCCACGCTGTATTGGCCCCTGTTTTGAGATGTCCGATTTTTTGCTGCAGCATTTCGGCCATTCGATCCGGCATCGCCCACATCCCTTTTCCGATTTGAGCCTTTCCTTTAAGACCTGCAGAAAGACCAGTTTCTACATTGGCACGCTCATAGGCCTGCAGCCAGCTCGTTGTTTTCATATCATTTTTCCGGCACATGATCCCTGCTTCCATGGATGTATGAATCTCATCACCCGTACGATCGAGGAAACCTGTATTAATGAAAACAACCCTGTTCTTCACTTCTTTTATACAATTTTTCAAATTCAAGGATGTTCGTCTTTCCTCATCCATGACCCCGATTTTCAGTGTATACCGTTCCAACCCTATCAAGTCTTCAATGCCGTTGAAAAGTTTATCGGCAAACGCCACCTCTTTAGAGCCATGCATTTTCGGTTTCACAATATAAACCGACCCTTTTGAGGAATTTTTAAAGCCGCCCTCTTGGAGGAGTTCATGCTTCGCTATTAAACTAGTGATCACACCGTCCATAATTCCTTCAGGTATCTCCTCGCCATTGCTATCCAGCACGACGTTTGTTGTCATGAGATGACCGACATTCCTCACAAAAAGAAGCGAGCGGCCGCGCAAAGAAAACATACTCCCGGTAAGAGCTGTGTAGGTGCGGTCTCCATTAAGAGATCGGGTAACCGTTTTTCCTCCCTTTTTAAAAGAGGCCGTTAATGTTCCCTTCATCAATCCAAGCCAGTTCCGGTAAACCTCGACCTTATCTTCAGCATCCACTGCGGCAACGGAATCTTCACAATCCATGATTGTGGTGACCGCAGACTCCATGACAATGTCTTTTACACCTGCATTGTCTGTCTTGCCAATAGGATGTTCCCGATCGATTACAATTTCAAAATGTAGGTTGTTGTTTTTGAATAGTAACCCGCTTGGATCTTCCGGGGTTCCGCTGTATCCAGCTAGTTTCGTAGGATTCATCAATTCCACGATTTCTCCACCCTCCAAATGGACCTGGAGCTTGTTGGCGATAATTTGATACCGAATAACTTCTTTATGACTCCCCCCTGTAAGAGGAAGGGTATCATCAAGAAACTTCTTGGCAAATGCGATGACTTTTTCTCCCCGCTTCGGATTGTAAGATCGGCCTCGTTCACACCCATCATCTTCTGAAAAGACGTCCGTTCCATAAAGCGCATCGTATAGGCTTCCCCATCTGGCGTTAGCAGCATTGATCGCATAACGCGCATTATTTACTGGAACCACCAATTGGGGTCCTGCTTGTACAGCAACTTCATCATCCACATTTTCCGTTGCAATGACAAAGTCATCTACCTCTTCTTCTAAATAATTGATATCCTTTAAAAATGATTGATACTTTTGTTTGTCAAACTGGTTATTTTCCTGATACCACTCATTCAACTGCTTTTGTATTTCATCGCGCTGTGCTAAAAGAGCTTTATTCTCTGGAGTAAGTTCCTCTATAAGTCTCTCAAACTTGCTCCAGAAATCATGGAACCCTAATCCCGGCAGTACTTCAGAGTTGATGAAATCATAAAAAATCTGTGCTACCTTTAAATTTCCACAAGAAACATAGCTATCCATCCCATTTCCTCCTTTGTTCTACAACACTGTACTAAAACAGTATACAATATGTTACAAACTATTGTATAACAGATAAAGTTTTCATACAATATTTTCTTGTTGCTAATTGGATATGATCCTTGTTTCTCTTTCAACAGGATAGTTATCTTCTATTTCACTCCCCCTTCGCACGCAATCTCAGAAGAGGTAGTATACAGAACGGCAACCTTAGAATACAGCCTATAAAAAAGAAAAAATCCGAGGATCTTTTCAGATCCCCGGACTTCTCTTTAGGCATTCAAATTTAGTTCTGCAATACGGCCAACCCTCTAAGCACGCATTAATGAGCCATTAGGCTTTGGTAAATCCTGCTCAATCAGTTGATTCATTTTGCAATGATGGTCAAAGAATTGCTGTGCCAGCTCTTGTTCCTTCTTGTCACTTTTCAATGCGACGATATCACGCAAGATTTGAGCCATCCATGAATTATCAAAATAACGGTATTTACCTGTATTCCACGTCTTTTTTTGAGGAAACTTTTCATTTACATAATAGTTCCAGAAAAGCATCTGATCCGATTCCTGTTCTGTCAGCTGCAGTCTGTATTCTGAATGAGCAGGAATATATCCATCTTCACAAAGCTTCCCAATAAAATTATCTTTCACCATATAGACACCTAAAATTCGTCTGTCTTCTTCAGGCCTGCCGGATTCTACTGCTGTCAGCAGGACAGCGCTATTTTGGTGCAAGCGGATGGGTTTGTTTGGCTTCCCTTTGTTATTACCGCTTTTGATTTCCCCTGAAAAAACCTTCCACTCTGAAAATGAACTATTCTGCTCTTCTGTATCACACCAGAAAACCATTTGGGACTCGGGATGAAGTTTATGATTTCTCATAAGTTTTTCATGCCCCAATCGAAGCTCCTGGTATTTTCTTTGGAGTTTTATCTCCTCTTCCTTCTTCATCTCTTCCTCTTTTTGTTCCATTACCTTTTTTTGGATAATTTGGTCAATCGAATGAGCAATGCTTTCATCATGCAGCTTTAGATGCTCTCCAAATACATCGGGGTAAACAAACTTTTTGTTGTCCGATGCGAAATTTATTTCCACGACGGAATCATTCTGGTTAACGATACTCCCCTTGCCAAACCGCTTATGTGTAACTTTCTTATTGATTAAATTCAATATACTAGTCCTCCTTGTATTATCACTCGGGTACTATTACTATAAAAGCTCACAAAACTGTTTGAATCTTTCTTAAAACGTACGCTAAAAACAACTTAAAGAAAATTATAACATTTTTTCGAAAAAATTACAAATTTATTATTGACAATATAATTTATAGCGAGGTAAAATGAAGTTTTACTCAAATCCCCTACACTCTACACACCTCTTATTTTTGGAACTTCCCTGAAAAAAAAAAAAAAAAAAAAAAAAAAAACGGCCCAGATCATTTACTGGACCGAATAAAAAGATATTATTTTAATACAAGCTTTGCTACACACTCGACGTGCATCGTCTGCGGGAACATATCGACAGGCTGCACTTCCTGCGTCTTGTACCCTCCGTCCTCAAGCACTTTTAAGTCACGTGCCAGCGTCGCCGGGTTACAGGAAACATATACAACCTTCCGCGGTTTCATTTCCAAGATCGTGTTCAATAGGGCCTCATCACAGCCTTTTCTCGGAGGATCCACGACAAGGACATCCGCTTTGATTCCTTCATCATACCATCTTGGAATGACCACTTCTGCAGGTCCTGCTTCGAACTCTGTGTTGGTGAATCCATTCAGTTCTGCATTTTTCTTCGCATCTTCAATCGCCTGCGGGACGATTTCGACTCCGTATACCTTCTTGGCTTTTTGAGCAAGAAACAAAGAAATCGTTCCGATTCCGCAGTAGGCATCAATAACATTTTCATCTCCGCTCAAATCAGCGTACTCCAGTGCTTTTTCATATAGTACGCGGGTCTGCTCAGGGTTTACCTGATAGAAAGAACGGGCAGAGATCGCAAACTTCACGTCACCGATATAGTCATAGATGACTTCTTCTCCCCAAAGGACATTGGTCTCGTCGCCCATAATCACGTTCGTGCGCTTGGGATTCACGTTTTGAATGACGGATTTCACGCCTTCAATCGAGCTGACGATTTCATCCACGATCTGCTTTTTATTTGGGAGGTCGGCTGTCCTGGTCACCAGCACGACCATGACTTCACCGGTTTGATAACCGTATCGGGTCATGATGTGACGGAGTGTCCCCCGGTGCTTTTCTTCATCATAAGGGCGGATGCCGTATTTCTGGCAGATCTCTTTTACCACTTGAACAATTTCATCATTTTTTTCATGCTGAATGATACATCTGTCCATGTCGATGATTTCATGGCTGCGCTGCTGATAGAATCCGGCTACAAGACCGCCTTCCCTTTCACCAACCGGGACGGCCGCTTTGTTGCGGTATCTCCATGGGTTTTCCATGCCAAGTGTTGGGTGGACAGGTACATCCGGAAGCTTGCCGATCCTCGCCATGACGTCACGGACATGCTTTTCTTTTGCCTTCAACTGGCCTTCATAGGAGATATGCTGTACCTGGCAGCCCCCGCATTGATGATAAATCGGGCATGGTGGCTCCTGGCGGTACTGGCTTTCCTCATGAAGCTCGATCAGTTTGCCGAATCCGTAGTTTTTACTTGCCTTCACGACTTTGACTTTTCCTCTTTCGCCAGGAAGGGCATTTGGTACAAACAATGGATAGCCATCGACTTTCGT
Organism: Rossellomorea sedimentorum; assembly: GCF_046237645.1. Taxonomy (GTDB): domain Bacteria; phylum Bacillota; class Bacilli; order Bacillales; family Bacillaceae_B; genus Rossellomorea; species Rossellomorea sedimentorum. Next base: position 434,631 of record NZ_CP143546.1, on the reverse strand, counting down.
GACCCCGTTTCCGTCATGGGTCAGGTCTTCAAAATAGGCATCCTCTATATAATCGTTTTTCTTAACGGGTGCTCTTTTGCTCATCCTATTACTTCCTTCGCTCATTTTGTCGTAACTGATTGTACCACAAACGGCGGATATATTGCGAAAAGCTGTAAGAGCAGAACAGTTGGTAATTTTTATTACCCCTCCTCAGTTATAAATGCAAGTTTACTAGAAAACATGTATTTTCAATATCTTTAGACTCCTGCAATCAACTCTTTACAGAAAATAAGGCTTTTTTCATAGAAGTCTCCAAGAAATGATTCTTTCTGCCTCCCGAAAAAAATCATTACTTATGATAGTTTAATAGGTGGCTATACATACTTGAACAACTTGGGAGGAAATAGAATTGAAGAAAAACAAGTTTATCACACTATCATTAGCTTTATCCTTGGCTGTTTTCCCGAGCCTGCCTTCAGCTTCCTCAGAGGCAACGGTCGATTTGCAGGACAACTCAGCCCACGTAGGACACTCTCTGCCTAAGGCTGAATTCAAAGGGAAACAGGAATTCGACTCTCCCTCTTTTGTAGAACAAAGCTCTGTTGCAGAAGTACTGGACGAAAAGGGGCAAAAGAAGAAAGATAAGCGAATCGAAAAATCGAAAGAAAAAAAGAAAGATAAAGAAAAGAAAGATGACAAAGAAACTTCGGAATTGTTCGGCTTGTTTGGCGACGGCGGTGGTTCCGATTCCGGATCAGGTGATACCTCTACAACAGCCGACCGAACTGTGACCGTCCTTGTTGCGGTTGACGAAGAATATCGTGCCGCTAATCCTGACTGGCAGACGCTGACTCAAAATATAGTCGAAAAAGCCGATGATGCTTTCATGCGTGATCATGGAATCGACTTTCAAATCCAGGCATTTGCAGAGTGGTCTTCTCAAGGAAATGATGCGGTAGAAATCCTGCAGGACCTTGAACGCGACTGGGATGGCCGCGGCTATGATTTCGTTGCAGGCTTTACAAAAGATGCTAATTTCAACTCTGGCGGAATCGCCTATGTATATTCTTCATCACCTAGCGGAAGTGCCATCAGTGTCAATCTTGACCAGGGTGCTCAAAACACAGCGTATGCCGCACAGCATGAATTTTCCCATAACTATGGATTGGGACATGCCCCGCAAGGCAGCGGCATCAAGTGTATCATGAATTATGATTATGCTTATCAAGTAGATTACTGGCATCAAGAACATGATGATGAGATCCAAGCCCATAAGACTTGGTATGGAAACTAATCTCTCGATCTATCAACCTCCTCACACTTATGTGGAGAATCACCCTTTCATTTAATGATGTTTAGTCAGATTATTTGAGGAAAATGAAGTGATCGGCTAATTGCTCACGTTCCTGTGTGCTGAAATAACTACAATCAAAAAAGGACGGCTCTTTTCGAAAGAACCGTCCAGTAAAGTTATTTTAGATATTTGATTACCGCCATTTCCCTGCCAAACTGATCTCCGTTATCGACAAACCCCAGACTGGCATACAGGTGATGCGCCCCTTTGTTATCCGGGTGATAACCAACAACGACTTTCTCAGCATGGGGCAGCTTGGCCATTTCTTCAATCATCATTTTTGTAGCTTCTTTCCCTATTCCTTTGCCTTGGAACCTTTTATCCACCATAATTCTATAAATCCAGTATCCGTCCAGCTCTTCTTTTTCAGAGTTGAACATCAGGAATCCGGCGATTTTCTCATCGTAATAGATGGCATACGGTCTTAGGTTCGGCTCAAATTTCGTCTGGGCAATGGAAACGGCATTTGATTCCATGTACTCCGCTTGTTCCTTTGTTAATTCCATCTGGCAGCACTCATACCAGTTTTCTGAATTGATTTCTTCTACTCTTACATTCATCTTCTTTTCCCCTTTCAATGTTGGGGAACGCGTCAAAATCTTTGTTAATGAGGCGTGATCCCCTTGTGTTTATACATGTTCAAAGTAAGATTGTGTTTCATAATGAACGCCTCCCTTAACAAAGATTGCCTTGTATCAGGCTTCTCTATTATACCATTAAAATACGAAAAGGAATGAAACCGATTGATTTCATTCCCGATGTCACACTATTTTCTTAAGTTCTGCTGATCTTTCAGACGGTTTTGCTGGTCAGGTTCCCTGCTGTGGTCCAGAACACTTTCATTCTTCTTTTCTTCTTGAAGGTCACGTTCTGCTTCTTTTAGATTTTCGTTCTTTTCTTTTTTACCAGACATCATGATCCCTCCTGTTTTTGTATATTTTCCCCCTCTTATTTCATTGTAAAACTTAATATGTACAATCATAGTGTTATCTCCAAAATTGACTCACGCTCCTCTAACATGGAAAAAGTCTGCTCCAGCAACAGGCAGACTTTTGTTCATTTTTTATAGATTACTCCCAGGCACAGAATTCTCAGCATTAATATACCCGGCTCCGTAGATGTTTTCATTTCTGTCCTTCCATAAATCTGCCCCCTCGATAAGGAGCGTTTTCACATCCCCCGGGGTTACCTGAGGAGATTGCTCCAGAATGAGAGCCGCTATGCCTGCACAAATCGGGGTGGCCATGGAGGTGCCCGACAACACAAAGTACTCTTCGCCGACCCGGTTTGCTTTTTGTAATTTATCAAGATAGGAATTAGGTGAGCGCAGAGAAACAATGTTCACTCCAGGAGCCAGGATATCAGGCTTGGCCTTCCCATAAATGGTCGGTCCCCTGCTTGAAAAGCTGGCCACCTCATCATCTTCCCTCGTATCGGCCGTGTCATTGTCACTGAGTGCCCCAACCGTGATGACCTGGTCGCTTATGCCCGGGCTGGCAATCGTTCCGGCATCCGGACCTTCATTTCCTGCGGCTATGCATACAACAATTCCAGACGCCCAGGCCTCTTCTACTATTTTCACCATCGGGTCATCATTTTCTGTTTCATAGGACTGTGCAGTACTTCCGAGTGACATGCTGATAATGTCAATTTTGCTGTCAGGATTATGATCATTATAATCCATACACCATTGAACCCCCTGCATGACGGTATCGAGTGAACCGGAGCCCATTTTATCCAAGACTTTCACACCGACAACATCAGCTTGGGGTGCAGGTCCGGTATATTGCCCTGAAGATGCCGAACCATCTCCAGCCGCATCTCCTGCACAATGGGTGCCATGTCCGTTATCATCATAAGGATCCGGCCGGTCATTAATAAAGTCTTTAAACCCTTTGATTCTTCCGGCCAAGTCTTGGTGAGGGTGTATCCCTGTATCAATTATGGCAATGGTGACTCCCTTTCCCGTCAGCCTTCTGCCCTGTCGAATAATATTTGCGGCATTGGCAGAATCTACTGCCGTATCCAGAAGCGCCTGGACTTTCCGGTTAAGATAAACTTTTTTGACATGCTGACAGCTGGTCAAGACCTCTTCCAAACCGCTTGGGGACAACTCTGCACTGCAGCAGGAAATCCGGGAGAATTGCGATTTCACCCTTGATCTTAAATGATTATTGGTGACTCTTTCAATTTCCTTTGTCCCCTCCGCTTGACACCCGTTTTCGAATTCAATAATGACTTGCAGCTTCTTCATATGTTTGAGTGAGCCTTCAAAGAATCTATGCAAGAAGCATGGTGTCCACCTGAAAGGCTTGTAAAGATTAAGGATCTCTTCACGCAGCGACTTGTCCAGCCGATGGGCATTAGTTCGTACTAGCTGAACCATAGAATATCCAAACATTTATTATCACATCCTTTCCGTTTCTATAGTTTATTGAAACGGATGGGATGTGGTGGCGGCGCATGTCCATGTTCCCGCTTTTTTTGAATTCTTCATGACCAGTGCGAGCCTGTTAATCAAACGTTTGATTCATACCTTGGTGTCTGTTTCCGCTTCAGGAAGAATAATAGAGTGAGATCTCTGAGTTACGTCCAACATACTCTGGTTAAGAATGGTCGACGCAGGCGGCCGGTAAACCTTTTCGGCGATTTTGGGGATTTATCAGCGTTTTTTTGATTTTATCGGCGATTCCTCGAATTTATCAGCGATTTTTCATTTTTATCGGCGATTTTCACCTATTTATCGATTGTTCGACAAAAACCGACACTTTACCACCCGCAGCACTCATCAACGCAAAAAACACCAAACCCATCAGGATTCAGTGTCTTGAGCAATCTATAAACTTTTACAATACCGGCCGCTCCACATCTTCCGTCCCATCACTCTCTTCAAGCCTATAAATCGCCTGGTATAAGTGGTCGGAAAATACATCTCCGTTTTCCACTTCCGGTGATGCTTCAAGTGCCGTGATGATACTGCGGAAGTTATCGATGAGGTGGTCGGTGGACATGCCCCTGCTGACAAGAACGCTGTTCAGCCACAATGCATAGTCGGTGAAAATTTTCGATGAGCCAAGTCCCGCTGAGGTTTCCAGATACTGAAAGTGATAGACATTATCCTCATAACACTTCTGGCGGCCCCGCTCCCCATATTTTGCATCAAGTTCCGGGTATTTCACATAAATTTCTTTTACCGCACCGTTGATGACCGGTTCATATTTTTTTCCGATATCCGTCATACGGCTACCACCTTGAACTTGCTGATGGACGGGATGATGGAAGCGAGCTCCTGATCCGGGTACTTCTTTTCCAGCTCATGAATGCGCTTATAATCCTCGCTCTGGATCCAGGTCATGAACTCTTCCTTGGAGTCCCATTCCATATGGACGGTGATTTCTCCTGGCTTCTTTTCATTTTGCAGCAGCAGGAAACGCTGGAAGCCGTCTGCTTTATCTACTAAACGGGACCGAGAATGATAGATTGATATCACTTCATCCGCCTTTTCATTCGGCACGACAAATGTCGAGTGTACGATATACATAATTTTCTCATCCCTTTCACTGTATCTCTAGTTCTATCCTTTACTGTAACATACAGAGTCAGTGCGGGAAACTCGGACAATTTATCCTCTAAAAAAGGACGAACCTCAATGGCCCGCCCCGCTATATTTACTCATCTGCTTCGTCTTGAAAATGGTCATTCAGGTAGGTGTTATCTGTTGAGGCAAAATTGGTGGACTGCAGGCTTTCCTGCTTATCCAATCCGAACAATTCATCACGATTTTTCGGTACGCCTGTACTGATCGGTTCTCTTTCTTTCATGTCATTTCACCCTTTCTGTATTGTAATATGCCCTGGACCAGGTGGAATTCTATCTCTACTTCAATTGCTTTTAACGTCTTAAGCAAGAGTTCCTCTGCTTTGCAAGATATGTTCCCAGTATTTCATTTTTCTAAACTCACATTTGCCTATTGAAGTTTTCCCTTTGTGATTACTTGGAATACAAGGGATGCGTCCTCTCCCGATAATCGTATGAAATCATTCTCTTTATTATTTTCCCTGACTATTTCAAGAGAGCCTTTTTCGGTGTCAGCCATACCCTGTATTCCCAATCACCCTTTTCTTCAGGTGGAGACGGCAGGATAAAGCGATAATCAGCGGAATGCAGCATCATTACCTGTGTTTCATTCTGCCATCTTAACCCGTCCAAGAACCTGGTGAACTCCTTTATCTCTTCTGCGCTTGAAATCTTTTGAAGCTCTTGATAGCCTTGACCGGAACGTTCCTCCATGATGACCGTCTTCTCGCTGCTGCAACTGAGCAGCACTGTGATACTTAGTATCCCTGCTATTGCTTTAAAAATGAATGTCATAATTCTCCTCCTTGCTAATTAGACGAAAATCCAAGGAAGATATGTCAATAAAAATAAACCCTCAGCTTAAATGAGGGTTCAATACACAATTATTTATCACCTTCATCATTCCGGGCACCCGGTTTCACCGGTGTCATCTCTTCGGCAGCCTCTGTCTGGTACTGCAGATTCCCCTGCACTCTTCTTTCTGTGCCGTTCCGCCTGAAGATACTTCTGTACAGATACTTATGGTAAAAATATTCAAACACAGCCACCCCTGCAGCGGCGATCAATGCCGGTATCAGCACATCATCTACCGGCGTCATATTGGCCAACATGGCCCAAATGAAAACGAAGGCAAGTCCAAAGTCAGCCAGTGCAGCCGTTGTATTATTCGATCTTTGCAGCAGAAATAAATCCCCAGCTGCATATCCGATGATGCTGAGCACCAATGAAATGATAAATACGTCGCCTAATGTAATGCCGTAAATTCCTCCAAGTATGATTGCCAACAAGGCAAAACAGGCAGTAAATTTGATGAAAAATGCTTTTAGATGTCTCATCACTTCACTCCTTTTATCCTTATTCTGCCTAGTGCCGCAAAAACTATTCAAAAGATCTTAGGCGGGAGGCCATGCCAATGCCGTTAATGGAAATATACTGTAAAAAAACAAAAGGAGCGTCAGCATGCGAGTCTTTTTCTATCCTACATTCATCCCGCCATATATTCCACCGCCTGTTTATAAGTATTATTTTCTGCAGAAATTCCAGGATATTGAGGAGTTAAAACAGAAGCAATTTTTCCCGGGAATACCCATGGGGTCCTTTGTATTTGGCGAATACCTTCCTTCCGGTTATATTACCCCTACGAGCCCAACTTCTCCTGCCAATGTCAGGCTTATTAACTGATTTATGAAAAAAGCAAGCTCGAGTCTCCCCTCTGAGCTTGCCCCATCCTCAATATTTTCCTGTAATACCGTAAAGAAATATAATCTTCTTCTGCTTCGTTTCCATGCCCCGCCTGTTCATGGCTGTAGATAAATCCCTTTGCCTCATAAAGCGGGATGCCCTTTGAATTGCCTTTCTAAGTTGCCCGGTAACCGTCGGCACACACCTTTGCAATCCCTTCAACATGGCGCTGATCTGCTTTTACGATATGTATCATTACCGTTTTCCCTTTTAATTAAGCTTTAATTTCAGACCTTCGTGAGTGGCTCTAAAGCCTAAACCTTCATAAAACCTTAATGCTTCAGGACGCTGCTTGTCGGTTGTCAATTGTACGAGGTGGCAGCCGCGGTCCTTGGCACGCTGAATCGCGTATTGAATCATTTCTTTACCAACTCCCTGCCCCCTTACAGCTGAAGTCGTCCTCACCCCTTCAATGGTAGCCCGCCAGCCGCCCTGATGAGTGATATAAGGGGTGAACGTGACTTGCTGGACACCGACCACTTCCTCATCCATGCAAGCGACAATCAGTTCATTATTGGGATCGGCATCAATCGCTTGAAATGCTTTTATGTAACTGTGCGGAAGCGGGTATTCATACCGCTCTCGCTTGCTTCCGAGAATATCATCCGACAGCATTCTTACAATACTGTCCAAGTCACCTTCCTCTGCCTCTCTAAAAGTTAATTTCATACAGTCTTCTCCCCTTTTTTTGGCAACTTAAAATGACGATTGGTTAGGATCTATCCTTGTTGAGAAACTCGTCCTTCAGTATGCTCATTCTCAGGCGGTCGACATACCCATCCTCCCGCAGCCGGTCCTGGCGCAAAATGCCTTCTTCCACAAACCCCATCCTTCTGTACGATTTAATCGCCTTTTCATTATCGACTTCCACCCGCAGCCAGATTTTATTGAGCTCAAGATGGGTAAAACCATATTGAAGCATCGCCTTCATTGCCGCCAGTCCGTAGCCTTTTCCCCAATAACTTTTGTCTCCAATGGCAATTCCGAGTTCTCCATGTTTGTTAAGCTTATCGATATTTTTGATATCGACCCACCCGATATGGATTCCGTCACCCGTCTCGATCGCCATTTGCTCATACCCATTGCTGCGGCTGATGCACATATCAATCCATTGGCGTGTTTCCTCCCTGCTGAATGGAGGGAATTTATTCGGCATATTCAAATGCCTCGTGACTTCGACGTCAAGACACCACCGATAGCGGTCTTCCACGTCATCGGGGGTCAAGTCTCGCAGGGTCACTTCCGGTAAGGTATTGGTTTTCATTTTTAGGGCTCCTTTAATTGAATTCTAGATAAAGCAGGTGAGCCATCAATTACTGATACGGTCAAATTTCTTTACTGTTTTTAAAACTTCTACAGTCAGATGACCTTTCCAGTCTCGCTCCGCTTCCTTCCACTCTTCTTCATAGTTACCAAACCAAGTCCAATTGGGAGTTGCGTACCCTTTGGTGCTCAGTTTTTCAATTTCATAATCAAGATTTTCCCTGACCTCTTCCTCAAGCAGAGACAAAAAAGGAGAGGCTGGTGAATCAGCTGCTTGAAGAGGCTTGAGTCCATAACCTTCCCACTCACTTCGCTTCCGTTTGGTAATTGTCAGGACTGATTCCTTTAGCCTTTCTTCTATCTCTGCCTTTAAAGGAGATTGCACACTTTCCATGAGTCTCTTATAGCAAAGGAAGTCATGCATTTCCATTTCCTTCGGCTGGTTCCTCAGGTCTTCCCTGGCTTTTTCCGTCACGGTACTGATCAGGGCATCCGGAACATACTCTGAATATTCATAAAGGTAACCAAGGATTTCAGCACTTGGATTCGCCCAGGAGGCATCTGATCCGCAATGTCCCTTTTCATGGTCAAACGTCCACCAAGGTGCATGCGGATAGTCATTGACTTCCTTTCCTGCTTGATGCCAGCCATTGATGGATTCATCGTAAGCTTCCTCCAGATACCCGAGGGCACTCCTGACAATGGGGTGCCTTCCCGTCAATTCCAGTTTTCTTGCATACTGAAGTCCGATGGTGGTGGCGATGGGCGATGAGTGCGGCATCCGGAGATCCGGTTCAATTCCATGGCCAAATCCCCCATCTTCATTTTGAAATGAGGCTAATTGATTTGCGGCTTCTTCCTGGCTGCCGTTTTCAAAGAGATACTTAAACAAACTTACATCCAACGGCCTGGCACATTCCACAATAAAATTCCTTATACGGCTATATTCCTGTTCTGTTAAAATCTTCATGGCTTCTCCCCCTCACAACTACTTCCTTTATTTGTTCTGCAACTGCTTGGTATTCCTTAAAAGTATAAGCTTCTAAAGAACTCAATTCCTCTAGAAACGACCTATTAAAAATCCTCTGTATCTTGTGTGCTAGTTCCTGTTTTGTATGTAGTCCCTTCATTGCCTCCATGATTTCCGTGATCTCAAGTTCATACACATCACCAAGACGTTTGCCTACTGCATCCAAGATTTCACTCATCGATTACTTCTTGCATCATGACATAGGGATTCCTGTCAGCAGGCATCACCGCCCAACCATGATGCCAGGATAAATTTTCAGCCCCGAAAATTCCCTGAAAACTTCAACAGCGCGGGGCTTCATTTGAACCTTTCACACGATATGAAGTACCGGGCGGCCGTTGCGCAGGGCTTCATTTGAACCTTCCACACGATATGAAGTACCGCGCGGCCGTTGTGCAGGGTTTCATTTGGACCTTCCACACGATATGAAGTACCGCGCGGCCGTTGCGCAGGGCTTCATTTGGACCTTTCACACGATATGAAGTACCGCGCGGCCGTTACGCAGGGCTTCATTTGGACCTTTCACACGATATGAAGTACCGCGCGGCCGTTGCGCAGGGCTTCATTTGGACCTTTCACACGATATGAAGTACCGCGCGGCCGTTACGCAGGGCTTCATTTGAACCTTTCACACGATATGAAGTACCGCGCGGCCGTTGCGCAGGGCTTCATTTGGACCTTTCACACGATATGAAGTACCGCGCGGGCGTTGTGCAGGGTTTCATTTGGACCTTCCACACGATATGAAGTACCGCGAGCTTCATTAGATTGTTTTACACCAGGAAAGAACTCTTGAACGAAAAGTCCGGCTGCCTCAATTCCAGTCTTCCTCACCTATATCCCTCCGTTTCTTGTAAAATAAGAGTTATTCCATTATTCGAGGTTATGGCTACAAATGCCTTTAATTTTTTAAAGGCTTGTTCTTAAAACGCTGTTTTCGTATATATTGTTGCTCTCGGAAAAATCCAAAGAGCCGGATTTTTCCCTTGGAGACAAGGGCTTTTTTCTCTGAACAAGGTGAATTAGCTCTTTTCTCCCTCGTTTATCAGGGTATTTCTGGTTAATTAAGTAGGTATTTTTTAAAATTTGTATTAAATAGCAACAAAGTTTACGAAAAGAGCCTCTTAAAAAAAGCTTGAGGACGCCAAACCAACAGGCAGTGGCTGTTGGCTTCAATCGTTGCAGGCGATCCCCGCTAAGCAAATCCTAAAAAAAGTTGAAACGTTTTAAGGTCTGCCGATGTCTAACGGTTGTACAGAAAGGAGGATTCCGTAATGCTGCAGCTTACGAAAGTGAAAAAAGCCAGAAGGGGAAACAACAAAGCGTTCGAGGACCTTGTTCAAGCAGAAAAGAACAAGCTCTACCGGATGGCCTATCTATATGTGAAAAATGAAAATGATGCAATTGATATTGTTCATGAAACGATTTATAAAGCGTATATCTCGATTAAAAATTTGAAGGATCCCGCCTACTTTTCAACCTGGCTGTCCAAAATTTTGATCAATACCGCTTTGGATTTTATCAAGAAAAATAAAAAAGTAATTCCTTTTGAAGAGATCGAGCGCTATGACAGCAGTGAGAAGGTACATATCGCCGAAAGCCTCGATCTTGTGGATGCCCTTGACCGCCTGGAGGAGAAATACAAGACGGTGATCATCCTCCGCTATTATAAAGGCTTGCAGATCAAAGAAATCGCAAGCATGCTTGATTGTCCTGAGGGCACGGTGAAAACAAATCTGCATAGGGCCATCAATAAACTGAGAACTGACCTGAGAGAGGAGTGTCTGTAATGAATGATTCCTTTAAACATGAAGTCGACCGAATTACAGTTCCGGAGAAGAAGCTGGATGCAGCCATCGATTCAGCCATCCGCCGCGGAAAGAGGAAAAGGTGGGGCTTCGCAAAGAAAACCGCTTATTCTGCAGGTGCCCCCGCGGCTCTTTTCTGCTTGTTCATCGGTTCTGCTTTTGTTTCGCCGACCATGGCAGACATGGCTTCCAAACTGCCGCTATTAAATCAGCTTTTTGAGTCAAAGCCGGTCTTCCAAATCATTACGGAAGAATTGAGAGAGGACTATGAAGTAGACGCCATGGGGATGAGCTATAGTCCGAAAAAAGAATTTACCGTAGCCGTCACAGGTTCTGAGGAATATTACCTCAGCATGAGAGGAGAAATAGAAGAACGGGTTGAAGAACTTCTGGCAGCTCGCGGCTACGACGCTTTTAGCATAAAAGTGTATCGAGAGGAGCCTCATCAAAATACACCGGAGCAGGAACATCAGGAGCACTTGAACAGAACATTGCTTAATACTGTCCATGAAGGCTTGAAGGATTACGATTTTGAAATCCTCACGGTCGGGGGATCTTATAGTGATGACAGGAAAGTCGTTACACTGGCCATCCCCGATACAGAAACAAGAACAGCCGAAATTGAAGAAATCGTTCAGAAGCTGGTTCAGGATGCAGGGTTGGATAACGTTCAAGTCAGCTTCCAGAAAATCGATAGGGAAAAAAGCAAGCAGGCTCACCGCTGGACACCAGTGATCACTACGATCAGTGAAGGCTTGATGGGCCGGAAAGACTTCCACGTAAAAGGAATTACCAAGTCTAACGACACGGAATCAACGACCGTGTTTGTCACGCTCGATCTACCAGCTTCTGACGGAGAAGCAGAAGGTTTTGCTGCCGAGATTGAAAAAGCGGTGAATGAGTTCATTCAATCAGATGAAGCAAAAGAAGCCGTACAAGATGATTCCTATACTATTGTGATATACAGCAAGGAAAAAGAAGTTCTCCTAAAAACTTCATATTAAATGGAAGAAGGCCCGCCGATTGATTCGGCAGGCCTTCTTGTTTAATTTGTGGAAAAAACATTGACGTCCTTCCCTCATTAAACTTTCTCAAGCTGTTCTGATTTTCCTCAAACTCATCCATATACTGAAGACGACCAACGCCCAGACAATCGGCTGCTGCAGGGTAATGCCAACCTTCGAAACACCCCCGGCCATTTCAAATATGAGAACGAGCAGGAACAGGACAACGGTGGTCACGAGCGAAAAGATGCAGGTCCTTTTCGCTGATTCTTCCCGTTTTGGAATATAGGACAGCAGGATGCTGGCGATGATGATTCCAAACAGAGTTGTCACTGCCCATTTAGGTGTGTCATGGGCAAAGAAGTCAATATATAAAAGGGCTGCAAAACAGAGCAGATAGACGATTTCCAGGATGGTTCCTGCTGTTTTCTTCATTTTGTGGCCGGCCATCGTTTTCTCACTTCCTCCACTACTGCTTCGGGACGGTCCCAATGGAGCAGGTGAGTTGCTTCCTCGACCGGCCTTACTTCTGCTCCTGTCTTCTGCTGAAATGGTTCTGCCTGTTTGATTCTGCTTCCCTCTAAATTTTGGGGAAGAGTTGCCCTCAATAAGAGGATTCCAGGAGGCATATCTTCAAAAATATCTTCTATATCATCCTTGTGCATCGCTTTAATGATGTTGGCTCCCGTCGTTCCCCTCGCATGCCAGTAAAAACGGTTGTTTCTTCTAAGGGCCAGATCCTCTGCTGCTTTTTCTTTGAACGGCGTCCAGGTCATTGTTTCGCTTTTGACGAGACCCAGAAACTCTTCCCAATCTCCCCAGGTCTGTTCAAAATCCTCTTCATAGTAAGCCATTTCCTCTTCCACTGATTTGCCTCCATGACGCTTACTTTGATAGCCTCCGTCTATGAAAATGGAACCCTTCACACTATCACGATAGTTTTTCAGATAGAACAAATGGACGAAGCTGCCCCATGAATGGGATAAGAAATAGAATTCTTTGAGTTCAAGAAAATCGGTGATACTCTTCAGCCATTCAGCGATTCTCGGCATCTCGTAATCTTCCGCAGCAGGAAAAGGTGGCGTTTTGCCGTGACCGGGGGCATCTATTGAAATGATTCGGTATTCCCCTTTTAACTCCTCAGCCACATCAATGAAGCTTAAGCTTGTACTTCCAAGGCCGTGCAGGCAGAAAATGACTGGTTCATTGCCGCTGCCCCACTCCGTAATATGTACCGGCATCGTGCCTGTTTCTATAAAGTAGCGTTTCATAATTGGTGTGCTCCTCTCGTTGAACCGGTGGTTGTGCCAGGCACTCCCCGGTTTTTGTTGAATGGTTTGTTAGTAATCTCTGAAGATCAGGTCGCTAGATACGGGTTTGCGGCCGATCTCTCTTGCCCAGATGGACAACTGGCCGATATGGTGTATTTCATGCGCCATCAGATGCTTGATGATTTTTTCATAGGTCAACACATAGTCGCCGCCATCCCGGCGTCTCTTGGTTAAGGTTTGTTTGGCTTTTTCTTCGTTCCAGGATTGAAGAAACCCTTCTGTAATAGGTTGAGTTATGGCTGTAAATTCCATAGCTTCCTTAAGGGAAGATACCCCTTGCTTTATGATGACTGGTGTTCCCTTCATCTGGTTGACCCAGATTTGTTCCCCATTGGCCACATGAAAAAGGGTGGCCAGGATGCTTCCCATTCCGCCGGTTCGCTCTTTGATCAGCTCCTCATGTGGAATTTCCTTGCACCACTTAAACCAGTCCTGCCTTACTTGCCAGTTGTATCTGAACATATCCAGCATCGTTTTTTCTCCTTTGTAATCGGGGTGTGCCAGGCACGCCCCGGTATTAGTCGAACCATCTTTGCATAACGCAATAATCAGGATTTAAACACACTTATGTAAAAGTCAGATGCTATTCCATCTCCAACCCTTTAATCACACACCGGTTCCTTTGCCGGATTTCGCAAAAATTCAAATAAAAGGTTGATTTGTGACTCTGTATTGCGGTCAACCGACAGCTCCGGTAGCTTATTCTCATCAAAGAAGGCGATTTCACTCGTTTCCAGTCCGGCTTCCGGGTTACCGCCGATAATTTCACATTGAATGAAAATTTTATAATAGTGAAACGTCTGCGGCGGATGAGGATGCTTGTGGTAATCAAGCAGGGCCAGCAGCTTCTTATATTGAACCTCATATCCTGATTCTTCCTTGATTTCTTTAACAGCGTTTTCCACCGGAGAGAGGCCGACATCGCAAAATCCTCCTGGCAGGGACCACTTGTTATTGTTTTTTTCTTTTACAAGCAGGATTTTATTATCTTCGAATACGGCACCTCTTACATCCGCTTTTGGCGTTTGGTAGCCTTTTTCCGCTTCAAACAGTCCTTTGACCGTCTCCTTTTCAACGTCGGTATACTCCGCCATGATTTCAGCACTTAAATCCCTCAGCTCTCCATACCGTTCGATATCGTACACATTTTTTGAAAATGCCAGCCCTGACTGTGATATCGATTGGATCTTTTGGGCCCATTCCAGCCATTTAGGTTTCATGATTCATCCCCCTTTTCCAAGCAAAAACGCTGCTTCTCGATGAGGCAGCGTTATCTTTTTTTGAGTAAATCTATGATATAACTTAGCTGGCTGATGATAAAAGCAGCGAGGATAATAAATCACAGCAAGCCTGTGTCCAAAACCTCACCTGTATACATCCACAGTGGAAACAACAGAGACACTGATGAAAGGAGCACCATTAAAAAGATGATGAAGTATCTCATCAAACAAACCTCTGCTCAACAGTACCCTTTCCATCCGCCACTTCGACCACTGCATATGCTCCATTAATGAATGTCACCTGTGGAGGCATATGTCCGCAGTCAATATCGTAGACAATCGGCACGCCGAGTTCGTCTGCCAGGTCCGCATACACATCTTCCACCGTATAATTGCCTACTGATTCATTGGCAGAGCTGCGTCCGAACAGGATTCCCGAGCAATTTTCAAACCAGCCCGCGTACTTCATTTGAACCAGTGATCTTCGTAAGTCTGTTACATTCATCTCACAGTTTTCCATGTACCATAAAACCGGCTCACCTGGTATATGCTTTTCTCGGAATGCAGCCACCTCACCGAAATCGGTGCCGATGAGATGACGTATAACATCAATACAGCCGCCGAGCAGTCTTCCTTCCACCTTCACCGGCGTATTGCCCACTGTTTTCCACTTCGTTTCTTCCGTAAGATGAAATACACACGGCGACGGATTTCCGTGCTCCCAACTTAATTGGTACTGAGGAGAAGAATGCTGGACGACCGTTCCGCCAGGCCCTGTAGATAGCACCTCTTCCCACTTAGCAGTCGTTTCATCCCAATACTCGCCCCGCAAATCCACAAAGTTTGTTCCATGCGCAGTTGCAGTACCCGATTTCAGCGTTATGGCCAGCATCAGCGCGCTTGTATCCGAGTAACCCAACAGCCATTTATTTTTCACCGCAGAAAAATCGATATCCTGCAAGACTTCGATCAGCAGCTCTCCTCCCCAAGGAGGGATGATGATATCGATGTTTTCATTCCTCATCATTTCATTGAATTCTTCCGCCCGTTTCCTGGATGGAGCAGATTTTGCTTTATCCTGAGTCCAAGCGGTTTCTCCGGTCACGACATTGAACCCTCTTGAACTCATCCGCTCAATGGCAAGACGGAACATGTCATGAAGCGCTGCCGGCACCCCTGATGACGGGGCGGTGACGCCGATAGTTGCTTCTTTTTTTAACGTTGGATAGCTAATCATGTTTATCAGTCCTCACTTCTTGTCTTGATGAGTAATTCGAGATTTCTATCGTGATTCCTTCTTAGAATTTTTACAAAGGCTCACAGTTACTAGAGCCTTGTCTCATATGACCGCCGCCTCTTTTAAAAACGCTGTTTTCGTACATAATGTTGCTCTCGGAAAAATCCAAAGAGCCGGATTTTTCCCTTGGAGACAAGGGCTTTTTTCTCTGAACAAGGTGAATTAGCTCTTTTCTTACTTTTTTAACAGGCTATCCCTGGTTAATTAAGTAGATATTCTTTAAAGTTTGTATTAAATAGCAACAAAATTTACGAAAAGAGCCTTTTAAAATAAAGTAATACTGAAAGACTGGCGCAAATGAGGAAAATCACCGCTGGCCCCACTCTTGAAGGGCCCTCGATATCCCTCTCCACTTTTTCATAGAGTGCCTTATGACTGAAACCCGGATGATAAAGTTCTCCATCCATCAGCTTAAGGGTTCCATTCGGTCCGCCCACCGGCAGTGCGTGTTTAGAATGACTTTCTTTTTCTAAGAATAAAAGAAACTCGCCGCCCTGTTCCTGATATTCTATCACTCTGGGAATATTGGCGGTGAGAACTCCCGCCAACAAGGTCGACGGCGCCTCCCCCTTGATCGTCTTGCTTACTTTGAACTCATAAGGCCTGTAGAGGTGTCTCACCGTTCTCATAGGATCCTTGGAGAAATCATACTGTCCGACGACGATGATATCTGCCCTGTCCACCACTTCTTCCGGCTCTAATGTCATCCATTGAGTCGCCGAAGTTCTGGTATTGATTAGTAATAGCAACACTGTAAATAACACGACTATTTTTTTCTGCATACCCTGCTCCTTTTTATTACATTAGACGAAGGAGCGGGAAGTTTATCGCCATTACTTCACGCCTTTTTCCCAAAAAGTAATTTTGCCATTGTCCGCGTCCAGTTCTGCCTCAATTCCAATCGGGAAGACATGAGATGGGAAAGTATGTCCTATATCCACATTGGTCAGGATTGGAATCTGGCAGTCTCCCATGATTTCAAGCAGCAGATCTTCGAAGGTGAATGGAGCATCACAGTCATTAAAGTGTTCATGCTTTCCTACAATCAATCCTTCTATTTCATCCAGAACCCCTGCAAGCTTCAGCATGCTCAAGGAACGCTCCTGGATGGCCATATCCTTAAAAGAATCTTCGATAAAAAGGATTGCTCCTTTTAAATCCGGAAAATACTCTGAGGCGATGATTCCAGACATCGTGTTCAGATTACCGCCGATCAACTTTCCGCGTACTTTTCCTTTTCTTAGTGAATTCCAGCCTGAATTGGGGACCAGTTTCTTTGCCCTGTCCTGCGTCCTCCAATCCAGCATTTCTTCCGTCCATTCTGAAGGGATTTCCAGCATGTATGGAGACTCAAGAGGCTTCATGACGGTATTTTCAAAGTATTCTCTTCCCTTTGGAAGCATCTCCGGATATTCGCCGAAGGATGGCACAATGGCCGGTCCATAAAAAGTAACCAGCCCGGCTTTGGCATGAATACCTAACAGGAGTGCCGATACATCGCTGTATCCCATAATGATTTTAGGGTTCTTTTTCAGAGTTTCATAGTCTATGTAGGGAAGCAGGGAGTTGGAGTTCGTGCCGCCGATGGGGCTGATGATGGCTTTTACTTCCTCATCACGGATGAATTCATTGAGTTCTTCTGCACGGTCCCTGATGGAAGCTGAACGGTAGCCCTGAGAAGACTTGGAGCATTTGCCTTCTATTACGTTGAAGCCCATCTTCCTTAGTTGGTTCAGTCCTCTTTGATATCTTTCATTGAACAAAACGGGTGCAGGAGTGGATGGGGTGATGATTCCTATCGTATCCCCCTTCTTTAATTTTTCAGGCTTTATCATTGTCTGGCCTCCTGCATCAATGCAACCTGATAAGGGAACAGTTCAGCTGTCATGATTCCCTCTTGAACAGCAGGGTCGCCTTTCATCAAGGACAAGGCTTCTTCCTCTGTCCCGGATTCGAAAATCACGATTCCAAATGTGTTTGCATCGATCCCTTTGGTTTTACCCGCAAGAATCAGTTTGTTACTGTTCAACATTTTCTGAAGATAATCGAAGTGGCGTGCTACTATTTCATTATCTTTTTCTGTCCAGTTCTTTTCATCAGTCAATTTTTCTATCAGTCTTAGTTTGTATAAGAATTGTTGTCTTTCCACGTTTATTCTCCTTCAACTGGCTGAGATATTGGAGACGGCTGACTTTCCCACTCTGTCGGCCCTGCGGTTGAGTCAATAAATCTTCTCCAGTATTCGCCGGTTTCTTTATCAAAAATGATGATGTTGTTATCATTAGGGGATATGAATTCATATCTGTACTCCTCCTCACTCTGTAAAGGAGCATCCTGTTCACCCAGGGAGTCGGAAATAAGCCATGATCCCAGTAGAATACAGAGTCCCAGTATGATAATGCTTATAGATGGAAAACTTTTCGACATTTTTATCACCTCCTCTACTACACTATCATACTTTCGGTAGGTAATTATCTGATTTTTCTTTCATAAAGACGTTTTTGTCCTTCAAATGATCAACAGTAGTATAAGCGGGAAATAAATTATGACCCCATTCGACATTGTTCAACTTTAAAGGCATATAATGGATTTTTTATATTGACTGACTTTTCCCAATTATACTTCAATGTATGTTACGATGAGAATAATCACATATATCTAGGGCATTCCCGACTTCTCTTAGTCATCCCTATTTATGGGAAGGAGCTTGAAGAAATGGAGAAAATCAGTGTTTTCCTAGATGACATTCGCAAGGCACCCGATGGGTATGTCCTCGCAGAGACAATTGACGAGTGTTTGAATCTATTGAAAAACTACGACATCGAACATCTGTCATTGGATCATGATTTATTAAACAAAACGAGAAACGGCACCATGCTGGTTCAAATAATGGTTCATGAAAGACTTTTCGCCAACCGCATCACCATCCATTCTGCCAACTCGGTGCGCGGTAAAGGCATGTATAATTCATTAAAACAGGCACAGCATGATATGGTCATGCCCGCTGCCATAATCTTATCCCTTCGCCCCCTGCCTTTATATTTCTACCCGCCCGGATACTTGGAACATTATGAAGAAACACTTTAATCTCCTCTCAAACACTCAAATCCCTGGAATCTACTAAAAGGTTTGTTCACATTGAAACTTTGTGTTTTGTTATAGAGAAAAGTTACAAGGGCAGCCTGCATTGGCTGCCCTTGTTAGCGTGCGTCCACTTTACCACTTTAAAGCACTAAGAGGGACAGTCCCTCTTAGTTATTTAACGCGTTAACGCACGAAGAGGGACTGTCCCCTGTCACGCTTTAACGCGTTAGCGGTTGGAAGAATCCTCCACGTTTAGCTGGCGATACTTGTGCTAAACAACTTCTAGGATAAGAATAAGGAGGGGTAATGTGGATGTGAATTCTTATGTCAATTTCATTTTGATTGCCTGTGTGGTCATTGGTGTCCTGCTGACTTTGAAATCCCGTCGTTTTTGGCTGCCCTATCTACATATTATCGTGACTATTTGGATTCTGGCCGGCGGATTCGGCTATTCTCTTCTGTTTGATAATGAATCGACACTCGGGTACTTGTTTGTATTTGTTATCGGCCGCATCTTCTGGGCGTTTCTGTTTGTATTTATTGCCCAGGTCCTATCCTGGCTCGTCCGTTCACTGCCTCTGCGTCACAAGCAGGAGATCGGCTGGATGTTTTTGATCGGCTTTCCGGTTACGTTTTCGGTTACAATTTTATAAGATATATTTGCCCAGCCATCAATCCCCCCATGATTTGATGGCTTTTTCTTGTGAGTGTTTATCCCTTTCCCAGCAAACCATCCGATGTACTAGTAGATTGAACCTTTTTGAAATCAGCCGCCCCACCTCTCGTATAGATAGTAATGGAGAGGATTTCTACGGATGCCTTAATCGGTTTAAGAATTTAATAACAGTATTCGCAGGAGGACTTTTACTCTTTAATACGCTCATGGGATATAAGAAAGGAAACATCGTTATCGACTTAGATGAACGATATTTCCAATACACGGATTATATTTACGCCATTCAGCTGGAATTGGAGGGTAAGGGACGGGATATAAAGTATGAGGGCGATGGAAGATTTATCATCGACGGAAAGAGATATCTGTTTATAGAGAGACACGTCAGCACGGGCGGAGTGCCTTTGCAGGGAACGATTTTAATACCGGAATAAAAAATAACCTCCCAAATAAAGGGAGGTTATTTATATCATGCCGTGGCAGGTTTACTGTCCCCGTCACTTTTACCTTTAATAAAGAATTGAAGCCCAAGCATGATAACGAACAAGACTAATCCAAAGATGTCTGTCATACCCTCAGGATAGATCAGCATGATACCAGCTGCCAAACAAAGCACACGCTCGATAGCTGTCACTTTGCGGAACCAGAAACCGATCATCGCTGCACCAATAGCCATCATACCGGTAATCGCTGTAAATACAACCCATAACAGATATGGAATAGTCGTATCAATCATTAGGAGTTCCGGCGATAAGACAAACATATACGGAATGATGAACGCGGCAATGGCCAGCTTGGCCGAATTGAGTCCGGTTCGTATCGGTTCGCCTCCCGATACCCCTGCCGCGGCAAAGGCAGCAAGTGCGACCGGCGGCGTTATATCCGCGATAATTCCAAAATAAAATACAAACAAGTGAGCAGAAAGCTCAGGCGCGCCAAGTAAAATAATCGCAGGCGCAGCAATGGTAGATGTAATAACATAGTTCGCTGTTGTCGGTGAACCCATTCCCAGGATGATGGATGCCACCATCGTGAAGAATAAGGTTAATAACAGCTTTCCTTGAGCAGAATTTGTTAAGTCTGCCGCAAGGTCAACAAGTCCATTTGCCATTGTCAGGCCAAGACCTGTTTTTGTTACAACCCCGACGATGATACCAGCAGCAGCCGTCGCAGCTGCAACAGAAAGCGCCGTTCTCGCACCATCAACGAGTGCATCGACCGCATCCTTGAAGTTGATGCGGGTATCTTTCCTGATCGCACTGATGGCAATCGTCGCGACGATGGACCATAAAGCAGCACGCATGACACTCATTCCAGAGAACAATAGGATGATTACTGTCAGAATCGGCAGTAATAAATAAATCTTTTTAAAGACTTCTTTTCTATTTGGCATTTCTTCATCTGTTAACCCTCTAAGACCAATTCTTTTCGCCTCAAAGTGGGTCATGATCCAGATTCCTGTAAAATAAAGCAGGGCCGGAATGGCGGCAGCTTTAGCGATTTCCCAGTAAGAAACGCCTCCGATGAACTCAACCATCAGGAAGGCCGCAGCACCCATGATAGGCGGCATTAGCTGTCCACCTGTCGATGCAGCTGCTTCTACCCCGCCGGCGAATTCCTTACGATAACCAAGTTTTTTCATCATCGGAATCGTAAATGAACCGGATGTTACAACGTTAGCAACCGAGCTGCCGCTGATTGTTCCTTGCAGGGCACTTGAAAAGATTGCGACTTTTGCCGGTCCACCGGTTCTTTTTCCTGCAATCGAAACAGCCAGATCATTGAAATACTGACCTACACCAGTTTTGACCAGGAACGCCCCGAACAATAGGAACAGGAAGATAAATGTCGCTGACACATATAACGGTGTACCCAGGATTCCTTCACTTGTAAAGAACATTGTTTTAACAATCGCATCAAGATCGTAGCCTCGGTGGGCAAGGAACCCCGGCATAATTCTTCCATAGTACATATACAGCAGGAAGGAACCGGCAATGATGGTGATCGGCAAACCTACAGCACGGCGTGTTGCCTCAAGCACCAGAAGAACCGCTAGTATTCCCACCGTGAAATCCATGGTGGTCATGATTCCAATCCGGCTTACAATATCATCTTGCATGATCGGCCAGTAGCTTCCTACGACAATGGACAATAAGGCAAGGATAATATCATACCAGGCAACCTTGTCCTTCCGTGATCTCTTTTTGCTTGCTGGGAATAATAAGAAGATTAGCGATAAGGCAAATCCTAAGTGAATGGATAGTAGTAATTGCCTAGGAATGAATTGAAATATTGAGGCTACCAGCTGGAAAAGTGAAAATGCCAGCAATCCAAAGAATACGATCCATTTGACAATTCCCGATTTGTATTTTCTCGTGGAAGACTCGGGATCATATTTTTCCAACAGCTCTTGCTGCTGTTCAGCTGTCAGTGACTCGAAGTGTTGTGAATTTTTATCCATCGAGGATCACTCCTTTCCAAAGTTGAAATAATGACTGTCTCTGTACACTCATGCGGATGAGCGTTCCTTCTTCAAAGTAGTCAGCCAGTTTGTATACCTTTTCATTGTATATGAAACGATGATTCGCCGCTACTTGTCCGATAGAAATATCAATATAAGGGAAAGTGCGGTTCATATTGCTGATCTTGTACTTCCCGTCTTTTGTTCTTTCAAAGACCTCTTCTCCCGTTGCTCCCCCGGGCATCCCAATCGCTGTGTCTTCATAAATAAGGGTCGTCTGGACAATGTTCATATTATCATCCGATTGATAAACTTCAAGGACATCAGAGAGATGAATCGAATGAGTATAAAGGATGGAGAATTCATTCTCTTTTCCAGTTGCCAGTGGAGCCAGAACAATTTCCCCTTCTTTTCTAAGAGACTCCAGGACAACGCTCGGTCTGAATGGTACAAATAACAGAAGTAACAGCACCCCTGCGGCAAGGATTGCGGCCGCTCTTTTCCACTTCATGTTTTCACACTCTTTTCATACTATTTGCAGAAAAAGAATATTCTACCAAATTTCATTCATCATAACAAAAGAATAGACCGATATGATCGGCCTATTCCTTCTTACCTGAAGAAATTTTATTTAGTCTTGAGAGATCCCTTTTTCTTCAAAATATTTTGCAGCTCCAGGATGTAGTTCAATACCCATTCCTTGAAGTGCATTTTCAGCACTGATCAGTTCGCCTTTCGCATGGCTGATCTTGTCTGTATTTTCGAAGATAGCTTTCGTTACTTCATAGATGACATCTTCCGGAATATCGGAACGTGTTACAAGCATTGCACGGACAGCCACTGTCTCAGTATCGCTGTCAAGTTTGCTGTATGTTCCGCCTTTGATTGTATCTTTAGCATAGTATGGATACTTTTCGATAAGTTCATCTGCTTTTTCTGCTGTTACAGGAACGATGATGACATCTTCAGTTGCAGCAAGACCTTCAACAGCACCTGTTGGTGTTCCGGAAGTGATGAAAGCTGCATCGATTGAACCATCTTGGATACCTGTAGTTGAATCATCGAAAGAAAGGTTGCGGGCTTTCAAGTCGTCAAGCGTAATTCCGTGTACTTCAAGGATTTGAGTAGCATTCAGCAAAGTACCAGAACCTGCTTCCCCAACAGAAACCACTTTCCCTTTCAGGTCTTCAACCGATTTGATTCCAGAGTCTTTCGTTGTAACGATTTGAATTGTCTCCGGGTATAAAGTACCGATCCCTTGAGCGTTTTCTACTTTATTATCAGCGAACATTTCTGTTCCTTCAGTCGCATAAGATGCGATATCTGTTTGTGTGAAGGCGATTTCAATATCTCCCGCTTTAATGCTGGCCATATTTTCAGCAGATGCACCCGATGTTGAAGCAGAAGCTTCAATTCCCGCTTCATCTGAGATAATTTTTGCAAATGTACCGCCAAGTGGATAGTATGTACCACCAGTACCACCTGTTGCAATTCCAATAAAGTCTACTTTTGTTTCTCCATCTTCAGTGGAACCGCCGCCGCTTCCACCGCCGCATGCTGCCAGAATCATAGCCACAGCAAGAAGAATCACAGCACTTAATGATAATTTCTTTTTCATGTCTTTCACCCCTATAAGATTTTTACTAACATAGATAGTTTAACACAACTAGTAATAATATTGTTAATAAATTCATTATTCAAATATTAATATTTACTGGTAATTATACGATTTCTTGAATTAAAGGAGAACATAGTGTAAGCGGAGCCATTTCTGTATTTTCTAAGCGACAGCTCTCCTGCACCTATGTATGAACTTATTTATTTATGAATATTATTACACGCAATGCTAACTTTGAGCTTTGTATCTCTATTCTATCAAATCTTTGCTAATTTTAAAAATTATTTTGACATAATAGTAAATGTGTCACCCAAATTTCTTGTTTTTGACTAATTAGTATATACCAAATATAAGGCCCGGGAGCCCCCGGACCTTTCTCAATAATTATCTTTTAGGAAAATCATCGTTTCTACGATTTGGCTGATTATCAATTGTTCCGTCTTCGTTCATAGAAGAAGTCCAGTCATCCTTTTGATTTTCCTGAGCTCTTCTCTTTGCCTTTTCTTTATCAACCGAGATATCTGAAAGGTTATTTTCCATCTTGCTCAGGTAGCTCGATGCAAACTCTCTTCCTCCAAGTCCGAATGATAAACCGAAGGCCAGAGCCAATCCTCCAAGGACTAGGATGAACGCTGAATTCACGATAGATTGAGCAATGCCCAATTGATCAAGCGCCATGAAGAACGCCATGATGATGATCGCATATTTTGCGATTGCCGCCAGCACAGTCTTATTGTTGCCATTCAGGATGCTGACAAGAACTTTCTTCGCGATATTTCCAAGGTACAGTCCCACAGCAAGAATGATAATTGCCGCGATGACGCTTGGGATATAGGCAAATACGCCCGTTGCCAAGGTAACAAGGAATTCAAGCTCCACAATTTGCAGTGCCTCTACGATGAACAGCAAAGCAACAACGAAGTGGACTATATATCCAAGGATTTTCGTAATGGTGAGTGAGTCAGCAGATTCTCCCGGCTTCCAGCTTCCCACTTTCATATTGCTCATCAGGGAGTTGATGCTCAATTGATCAAGGAAGTTGGTTGTCCACTTTCCTGCCATGCGGCCTGCCCAAAGACCAACCAGAATCAGCACAATGGCTACCGCGATATTCGGAAGCATCGTCAGGACGTCATTCAGCATGTCGATTGCCGGTCCTGATACCCCTTCGATATCAAGCTTCTCGAGTGCAGCAATCACAGTCGGGATCAAAATCAGGATGAATACGATATTGCCGACAATGGAAGATAGAGTTGTTCCATTCAGTGTATTTTCCAGCCCAAGGCGGCTTCTCAACTTCTCCAGTCCAATTGTATGAAGGAAGTTCGTCACAATTGTACGTACAAGCTTTGCAACAAAATAGCCAACAAGGACAATCAGCGCTGCCGCAAGCAATTTAGGAATGAACGCCAGCATGCTGTTCAGCATATCAGCGAACGGTTCAGAAACACCGGTAATATCCAATGCCGACAGAACTGCCGGAAGGAACAGCAGCAACACCAGGTAGAACAATACCTTTGCTGTCTTATTAATGCCTTCGTGTGCATCTTTTTCACTGTCTGCAAGCTTCCACTTTACAAGCATATGATCAAAGCGGGTTGTATCGCCAAGTTTACGCACACCGTAGCTGACCAGCATAGCAAGCGCATAGGCAAACAGCAGGATCAGTGCCGCTTTCAGGATGTTATCGACCGCACCGAAAATGGAATTCATCAAATTGACTAGCGGTTCAGCGATCAGATTTAGATTCAAGATGTTAAGTACGATGATGAATACGATAAAAAGCAAAATCCAGTAAACAATTTTACTGATGATCTTTTCAGAAGAGTACTTTTTATTAGGGATATGTGAAAACAGCTTGTCATCCATGCCAGTCTTATTCAGCAGTTTGTAGACTGCCTTCTCGATCCCTTTGGCTACAAGCCACCCGATGAGAAGAACAATTAATGCAAGAATAAAATCGGGGAGCTTCCCTAAAAACCCCTCAAAATTATACCAATTCATATTATTCATACCTTCAACTCCTTTGTCTTTTTCTAACCCTCCTTTTCCCATTGCTTATAATCGTTAAACACCTCAGCTCCTCAATTTCTTTTAAAAATCGACATAATAAAAGAGCCCTGCAATTTACCACGGCTCTAATTTTTCCATCTATATAAGATAATTTCGTTGTATACCGGCTCAAAAAGAGGATCTGATGAGAATGACTCCACCTTTTCCACCTTATCCAAGATATCAGCTCCCTGTGCTTCAAACCCGCTCACCGCCTTGTCCGTAATATAAATTCTGCGGCTGGAGTAGTGAGATATATCCTGAAGAAAAAAGTCATAGGTATTGATCCGCTTGTGACTGACAGGTACCTGGAGATAATTCAGCACCCTGTCCTCTTCCCAGGAATAAATGACAGCCGGTTCCTCTATATCTTTCAAATAGGCTGCCAGCTGATAGGCCGCCGGCACTTCATCGGCCTGCTTTATGATAAGCCTTCCTGCTGTAAATGCCTGAAAGGTTAGTAACAGCGACAGCAGTGTGAACACTCCTATATGCTTGTATCTGCTCAGAGCTTTTGTAACCAACATAAGAATCAGCAGGATAACCACAGGAAGCGCATGCCTCGGCTTGTCCACGTTTTGGGCGAACAAGGCCCAGAGGAAATAAGCTCCCCCTGTTAAAAGTATCAGGAAATCCATCTTTCCGTTTCCGGCGGCAACCAGCACCAGCAAAAGGAATAGGAAGGCGATAACAACCGACTCCACACTGATGCCGGTCCACAGGATATTATCAACGACAAAGATCTTCAGGCGGTCTGCAAAAGAGGATTCATCCGTAACCGCCGTGTTTCCCCATTCATTGAAGTGCCCGCTTGAAAACGCCATCGCCAGGTTCCAAAACGCCCTGACTCCTCCCTCTGCCACCACAAGAGCTGTCACCCAGATCAGTTGAAAGGCAAGTGCTGTGAATAGGTAAAAGGATATTATCTTAAGAGAATACACTTTCCTTCGCATATATAAAAAGTAGAGAAGCCCAATCCCGAAAGGAAGATAAGATAAGCGAATTCCTAGCAGGATGGCATAAAGAAATGCGGGCAGCAGGTCCCTCCAGCTCTTCTCTTTATTCAATGTGCGGCGGATACTCCATAGATACCAGAGAAGAATGGATATCGCAGTCCCTTCAGACATCGGAGCGTTGACGATGACCAGCACATACCCTGAGCTGTAGATAATCGCAGCCGCCAGAATGGCCCCGCTCCTCGGAACTGCTTCCCTTGCGAGTAAATACACTGGTATCACCGTTGTAAGGTAAAGAAGGATATTAAGCAGCGTCAATGCAGCCGCCGGGTCCCCGGTAAGCGGGTACATGAGCCGGCCGCCAAGGATGAAATATGGATACCCGGGAAAGTGCGGCCTCATCGCCATGAGATCAAACCGCTCGATCGCAAGCGAAAAATCGACCCTGTCCCATGTAGAGGCATAGTCATTGAGATGGCTCAACTGTATCCATAGCAGAGCTGTGATGGTGCCCGCGCTGAATAGAACAGCCAGAAAAGGTATCCAATTATGCTTGACCATCCGCAGGCTGGTTTTCATTCTGCCTCACCTTTTTCGAATTGTTTTTTGATTGTTACTCGAGGCTCTGCTGTTTAAGTGGAAAGTTTTAAAAGATTTTCCGGTTCTATCTATTAACAACTTTCCAGAGTCTATTAACAATCACCATATTATTTCATAAGCCTTAACCATTATGCACACGTCAACCCTTTACCCCCTTTAAAGCACTAAGAGGGACTGTCTCTCTTAGTGCTTTAGAGCAATAAAGCCCAGCCATACCTTGAATCTAAAAAAGAGGCAAATCAGTTGATCTGCCTCTTTTCCTGCTTTATTCAGCTTACGGTTCTTTCGATGTTGATTTTGTCTGCCTTTACGCTTTTGGTTTGTTTGACATCTGAAGTATGGGATGTCAGCAGATAAATGGCGACGAAATAGCCGATATAGGCAATCACTTCTTCAATTGAAGGCATGGAGGCATAACCGAACAATGCTTTCAGGAAGATGCCGATGTCTCCGGATAATAGCGGAGCAGTGCCTGTGTCGCGCAGGTAATGTGCATAGTCTATCGGATGTTCCGGCAGAATCCAAGTCAAGTCATACAGATGAGGGATGACACTGCCGATCATCTGCAAGTCCTGCATCATGGAAATTGCCTGGACGAAGAGCCCTGCGGCAATAAGGATGATGAAGGCTCCAGACACTTTAAAGAATGTTTTGAGCGGAACACGCATTGTGCCTTTGAAGAACAGGTAGGCGACGGTTGCCCCGATGAGGACTCCTGTGATGGCGCCCCAGCCTTCAAGGGCCGAGCCGATGTTTCCACCGGAAATTGCGGCGAAGAAGAATACGGTTTCGACCCCTTCGCGGAGAACGACCAGGAATGAGTGGATGACCATTCCGATGATATTTCCGGTCGAGATGAACTTGTTCATCTTTCCTTCCATATTCCCTTTAAGGTCTTTACTATGACTGGCCATCCAAAAGACCATCTGGGTTAACAAGAGAGCTGAAACGATCATGATGCCAATTTTCAAGTACATTTCGTTGCCCATTGAAGCAAATCCCGTGAAGACGACCTGAAACAGCATGGCCACACCAACGGAGGCCGCCACAGCCAATCCTGCACCGAGCCATATGTACTTAGTGAACTTTTTGTTGCCGGTGCGTTTCAGATACGTGGTAAGAATACCGACAATCAGTAGAGCTTCCAACACTTCACGGAATGTAATGAGCAGCGCTTGAACTTGCATAGCACCAATCTCCTTTCACAGTTGTTATTTTTTCTTTCTTCGTATCGTAATGAAGACGACTGCACCAATGACCCCGACGATCAAGAGCAGCGGAATCCAGTTTTTCAGGTTTGAAACATCTGTCCAGTCCCTGTTTTTCACATTATCTTCTGCTTCTGAAGCGCTTTCTGAAAAGTGCCCCACGTCCAAGCTTTCCAGCTCGAATCGGTCTTGAAGAGAAGTCAGGATACTTTCTTTTGCTTCCTTGAATCTATCCATATCTGCTTCTTTTTCCCCAACTCCGAACAGGCCGGGGTTTCCTAAGGCTTCCAGGGCTGTTTCGAACTCAGTGCGGATTTCTCCATCCAGCTCTGCGTCTGCCCCTTCCACTTTCGGGGAGAGCGCTTCATATGTCGCAAAAGCTTTAGCCATCAGCTTTTTGCTCGTGTCAAACTCTTCAAAGTTGGTTGTCACGCCCTCCAGCCTTCTGGCGATGTTGAGAACGAGCAGCTTATCCATATTGCTGACGGCCTGCTCTTTTTCTTCATTTTGGAGATTATCAGCAATGATGGATCCTGGTTCAGGCCCCATGTGCATATCAATTTCTTCTTTTATTGTTTCGAAATGTTTCTCTGCTGTTGTAAAATCTGGGGGAGTTTCTGACAGCTCAATCATCATCTCCTTATACACTTCGGCCAATTCTTCTTTATTAGGATCGCCATATGTATAAGCCGAGGCAGATTGTATAAACGAATTACTGAGAATGATTATCATGGAAAAACATAAAATAATCGCTTTTTTCATTCTTTCTCCTCCTATTGATAATGATAATGATTATCATTATTTGTGTCAACGTATTTTTCACATTTTATAGCCGGCAACTCTCTCCAGGGAATCCTCTGTTACCTCGGCAGGAAGTAGATGGGCCGATCGATCAATTTCAACCTTATTTACAGGCCTTTTTATTTCTTTTAGGATTGCCGGAAAAACAGCCGACATATAGCCTTTGAAGGTGATAAAAGAAGCACCGGTGGATCTGACATTGTAGTTAATCGGAACTTCTTTTACTCTGAACCCTTTTCGCACAAGGTTCAAGGTAATGACTTGTGCATAGTTGTAATCATGGATAATTTCTGCATGTTGGGCAGCCTGCCTTGAAAAGGCACGCATACCGGACTGGCCATCAAAGATCAATTTTCGCAGAAGCAGGCATTGGAGCAATGTGAAACAATAATTGCCCAGACGGCGGTGAAGTTTCATGCCCTTAATGGTCCCAAGAAAGCGCGAACCCATAGTATAGTCCGCCTCACCATCCAGTATCGGCTGGATGAGCTCCGGAATTTCAGCAGAAGGGTATTCTCCGTCAGCGTCAATCATGACGGCGATATCAGCGCCTCTGGCATAGGACTCCTTTAAACCGGTCCTTACTGCCGCTCCCAGCCCCCGGTTGATTCCATGGCGGACAATATGCTCTGCACCCGCAGCTTTTGCCGCCTCAACGGTACCATCCTTTGATCCATCATCAATGATCAGGGTCTCCACTTCCAGCAGCGGGTGGAAGTTTCTCGGAATGCCAACTATGACTTTTCCTATGGATTCTTCTTCATTATATGCTGGAAGAAAGACGATAAGTTTTTGTCTTTTCACACTGTTTCATTCCTTTCAAATGCTTCGGTCAGCACTTCGCCCCGGCTGTGATCTGGAAACGGTGCGCCCAATAAGAAGGAAAGAGTCGGAGCCAGCGAAACAAGGCTGTGTCTGTCTTCAACCTTTTTCCCTTGCGGCGTGTGCGGCCCATGGACGAAGAACGGTACATACCTTTCCCCTTCATCGAGGTGCCCGTGTCCGCCGATTCCGTCTGCCTGTCCATGGTCGGCACAAATGAACAGGGTCGTGTTCTCCATCTTGCCTTCTTTTTCAAGCTCCGCCACAAATTCTTCTATCAGCTTATCGGCTTTTTCAATCTTATCGACATATTCATCGTACAGGACTCCCCTGCTGTGTCCGATCTGGTCTGTTCCAATCAATTGAACAATAAACAAGTCGGGGTCCTGTTCCTTCATGATTTTACGCGCTTTCGCCATCATGATAGGGTCTGCCTTATCGTGATGGGCAACTGCACTCACCGTCTCGACATCGGAACCCATGGAGTCGACCAGGTGAGCAATTCCAAGAAGGCGGCCGTTTTTCCCGACTTTTCTCAATGAATCAAAAATGCTTTCCACTTTGATGCCAAGCTTCCAGACCATATTTGACTTGATTCCATGTTCAAACGGATAAGTCCCTGTAAACATGGAAGAAAAGCAAACAACAGTCCTTGCGGGATAAACGGTCTCCATATTCGTATATTCTGTCCCATTTTCTCTTAAAGAATCGAGGAACGGCGTGTTCGCATCGGAAAAACGTTCTTTCCTCATCCCATCGATGACGATGACTATGGCTTTATCCGCCAATGCTGTTTCCGGCTGCTGAAACCTTTCTTTTGTATAGCTTTCATAGGCTTTCGGCTTCCAGTCAAACAAATAGCGGTGCAGAATAAAGGCCAGCAGCAGTACGCCGCCTGTAAAAACGAGAATCGCGCCTCCAGGAACAATCAAGTTGTTCTCCAGCCGGGAAAACACAAGCTCCCAAATGGAAAGGAGCAGCAAGAATTTCGGCAGCTGTTCCTGAGCATTTCCGCTGGTGGAATCACTGTTCTTAAGGACAAGCTTCCAAAAGCGGCTGAAATTCAGCCAGGTGGTCCCGATTCTGAGGTGATAATAAAAGGTCCCCCAGAAAAAGACGGTAAAAAAGAAATATAAACCTGAGGCAAACAGCAATAGTAATAAGTTGATTTCATCCCAGATCACTACATAAGCGACAAAGGGGATCCATAGGTAATTTCTTAGGAATAATGGAAAATCATACAGATAAAAGACCGCAAGTAATGGAATGATTAACATTAAACCGATTCCAAGATTGAGCAGGGATTCTATTGAATCAAGGCTTCTGATATGAAACAGCAGCATGCTCCCAAGCACGAAAATCGGAGTAAACGGTTTTCCTTCATTAAGAAGGTTCCAGCACCTTGCCGCTGTTTTTTCAAATTTTGAAGCACTTTTCATTACATTTTTCCTCCTTTCTTTCTCCAGGCATTCTTGAGCTTAATAGGGAAAATCAGCATAGCTGCAGCTCCGGTCACATAAGAGAAAATAAATTTAAGCGCATGTGTCACCACCGCCACCGTATAGCCCTCCTCAAATGAAAAATCCAGCAAGTTCAAAGCCAGCACCATGAACCCTTCATAATTGGCAAGTCCGCCGGGTGTTATCTGAAACACTTGGCCTGCCACTGTCAGGCTGTTACTGAAGACGGCTTCCGGAACTGTCAGGTTTCCGCCCAGCACCTGGGTCGTCCCAAACAGTATCGCTCCTTCCGCTATCCAGCTTCCAAGTGTTAAAAGAAAAACAAAAATTCCTGTCTTTCCAGAAAACCCTTCCTTTAATAAAATCCATTGTTTTTGAAGTGCTTCAGGATAAAAGCTGCGGACAGCAAAGTAAATCAGAAGGGTCGCAATTGCACCTGCAAGCAAAAGAATCCAGGAAAACCTGAAAGCGGTGTTCAACAGGACAAGACCAATGCCTGCTATTCCGACAAGGCACAGCATGTCCAATACTCTGAGAATCACAACAGAATGAACAATTTCACCGCCAGTCAGCTCCCGGTCTCTTTCACTCATCACCTTCATCCTTACTAAGTCTCCCGCTTTTACAGGCAAGAGGTGATTGACGAACAGGCTGTAGATCACTCCAAGCAGGCACGTCAGGAACCGGGGACGGCCTTTCAAGTAAATTTTCCAAGCCAATGCCCTTAAACAAAAAGCAAGAAGATAGACCGTCAGGATGGCGAGGAGCAGGAAGGGTGACTGGAGGACGGCGGTCATGCCCGAGACCGCCTCTGCCATGTCCAGAAACTGCCACGCCATCCATATAAAGATTAGCAGCAGGAGAAAAGATGCAATACGTTTCACCGCTCTCTTAGAGGTAGCGCTCATGTTCCAATGCCCACTTTACGGTTTCTGCCAACCCTTTTCCGAACGGTACTTGGGGGCTGTAACCAAGCAGTCTTTCAGCTTTACTGATATCCGCCCATGTTTGGAGGACATCCCCCGCTTTTTCTCCTTCTCTCGCTACACTCATGCGCGGGAAGAATTTTTTCAGTTCTTCCAACAATGCCGCCATTGTTACGGGGATGCCGTTCCCTAAATTAAAAATCTCACTTTCATTGTGTTTGGTCAGGGATAAATAAATGCCTTCGACAATATCATCTATATACGTGAAGTCCCGCATTCTTCCCTCACCATATAAAGTGATTTCTTCATTGTTCACTAATTTCTTGAGAAACTGTCCTATCGCCATGTCAGGCCGGACCCACGGACCATAGACCGTAAAAAATCTCAGGATCGTGGTGCGGAATCCGTAAAGCTGTTCATACACATGACAAAAGGATTCTGCTGAAAATTTAGAGGCTGCATAAGGAGATATCACTCTGCCAGTGGCTTGTTCTTCTTTAGATGGGCCCTCCTGATTTCCATATACAGAAGAGGAGGAAGCAAAAATAACATGACTGGCCCCGGCCTTCCCTGCGGCTTCCAACACGTTGATGGTGGCTTTGATATCATAATCCACATACTTGAGGGGTTTTTCGATTGAATAGGCGACACCAGGCAATGCGGCCATGTGGATCACCGTATCAGGCGAAATTCTTTTTATGATTGTTAAAGTCTTCTCGCTGTCCAATAGATCAATAGGATGAAATTCTTCAAATCCCTCTGCATTTCGCAGCTGCCTTTCCTTCCGTTCCGGCGGATAATAGGGATGAAAGCTGTCGATTATGTAAACTTTATGACCTTCGGCTATAAGCCGTTGTGACAGGCGGCTGCCAATGAACCCGGCTCCTCCTGTAACTGCGATTTTCAAATGAAACACCTCTGATTCAATGATACGGAATGTGGTAATTAGGGTGCGCTGATTTATTACTCCCCCTTAGTTTTCCAGTAAAATGACATACTGCATTTTAAGTGAAAGCTTCACAATTAAATCAATCTTTATATGGTCACTTTTATTCAAGACACTTTTTTGACCAGATCCGTCGGCAATATGACGAGTTATTTATTGGTGTTAATATGACATTATTAGGCTGCAACTGATCTCGTAGCTTTCGCAAAAGTTTCTTAAAATATGGCTTTTTGTGGCTGTCGCTGCAAAACCGAAAAGATTGAAGCGGAAGGAGCATGACCTCCCGCGGAATCTGAGGTACAGGTGAGACACCGCAGGCGCAGCGGAGGAGGCTTAACGCCTGCCCCGCGGAGCCATAATCCTATAGCGTAAATCAGCTGTACCATTCACAAATAAGAGCTATGTGTCCGAAAAAAGCGTTTATTAATAAACCGTAACCCCCATTATATAGCTTCTTTGCCGCCCTTATCAATTTCAGGTCACAAAGAGAAAAAAACCTTGCATGGAGACAAGGTTTTTCTCATTGATATTATTTTGCTTGTTCAATCACATTTTGAAGTGCTGCATCAAGCTCTTCCATCAATGAGTCAGCAGTTTCCTTATCATAGGATTGAACCGCTTTTAGATAAGTTTGAGCTTTTTCAGTTAGAGCTGTATATTCTTCTTCACCAAGCATCGCTTTAAGGTCATCAGCGATAACATCGATGAACAGTGCGCCTTCCAGGGCTGTGATCACTGATTTATCCTCGCCCCAGTTTTCTACGCTCTCTTCATACTCATGAAGGGCAATCTTAGTGAAGCCGCGGATGAACGCTTTATTGACTGCTTCAGGATCAAGTTCTGATACATCTGTTTCAAGATTGAATTGCTGCTCGATGATCTCCGCATCTTCATTAGCATATTTTTCTAGGTAGCTAGCAATAGACTGATAGAAAGCCCATCCTTCTGCCTGTTCCACTTTTGCGTGTTCTTTGTCTTCTTTTGCTTCAGCTGCCGCTTTAGTAGCATATCCGTGAGGAACTGCTCCAGATGCAAGGTAGAATGTTTTCATCATTGTCTTATCAACAACTTGTTTTCCTAGTTGGAAAGCAAGGTTATCGTCTGCTTCCACCGCTGCCTCCATTTCGGCAAATCCGCCATTGATGGCATCAGCCATGTTCGTGCCATATGCTGCATCGCGTTTTTCAACAGTAGACTGAAGGATAGCATAGAAATCTTTCGCTTCTTGGATTTCTTCATTCACTAGTTCTGTATTGCCCCAGTTTTCGTTGATTTCTACGAATTCATGCTTCATCGTTGTATAGAATACTTTTTGCATCAATTTATCAAAAATCTGCTTCACGACTACCGGATCCATTGTGCCTTCGCTTCCAGCTTCCAAGGCTGTTGTGATATGAAGATCGCTTTGGTCTTCAAACTCGGCATCTCTTTTTTGAACAAGAGCTTGCAGATTGTTTGTGTAAAGGTCCGTTACCATGGCAAAGTCAACTTCTTCGCCTTCTTTGGCTTTATTCAACTCTGTCACTGCTTGATTGAATACTTCTGCATAATTCACTTCTTCTGCGCTTTCTACTTCTGTGTCTTCAGTTTGCGCTTCTTCAGTTTCTCCCGCAGCTTCTTCACGTTCAGTTTCTTCGGTTTCGCCCGCTGTATTTTCAGCAGAGTTACACCCCGCCAATACCGCACTAGATAGTAGGAATGCTGCAAAAATACGATTTAATTCTCTTTTTCTCATTTCCTTCTCTCCTCACTTTATGTAAACGAATTAGTTGATAATGATTTTCAATCCCAATGAACATTATAGTAGAGAATGATTCTCAGTGTCAACGGTAGATTTTCACAAAAACACAAAAATCAACCTGAGCGCGGGTGATTTCAACTAATCTGCTTTTTTCCCGGATGCAATTGGGATGAAATAATTGATTCCCGCTTCAATCAACCAATCGTAAACACCCCCAGAAGAGTTAGTGTGAAAAGCAACATTGTTTACAAAACAGCCATCAAAAAAGACACACTCTCGAATGATGAATTTCGAAAAAATGTGTCCTTGTGGCTTTTATTTTATTCTAAACGTTCGTTTACTAACTCGAATTCCGGGATCAACTCAGATAATGGAACGGCCTTGGCTTCATTGAGGTATACAGGAATATACTCTTTCAATACGTTCACCATCTTGGTTCCCGTAATACCGACATGTCCGATGGCAATGACCTCTTCATCTTTCTTCAGACGTTTCGCTACAGCACCGGCTTGTTTCACAATATGCTGGGTCGTGTAGACATCATCGAAAAATAATTCATTCTTAAGAAGCGGCACCCCTAGTTCTTCCGCCAGTTCAGGGATGACAGATTTCGGGGTGGTCCTGCTGTCCAAATAATAGAGACCTTTTTCCTTACAAACCGTCAGGACAACCCTCATCACCCGTTCATTCGCCGTCGCCTTTGAACCCATATGGTGATTCATCCCGACAGCATGTGGCACTGATTCGATCGCCTCTTCAACCCTCTTTCTGATTTCCTCATCACTGAGATCGATCGTGATCGCCCCAGGCCCAAGCCAGCTGCGCTTTCCTCTAACCGGTTCCATTGGCATATGGACAATCACTTCGTGTCCCAACCGGTGTGCCAGCTCTGCATCCTTCTTGGTCGTTTCCATTAGAGGCATCACTGCCGCTGTCAGTGAAATGGGTAGCTCCAACATTTCTTTAGTCCCCTGCATATTATTACCGAAATCATCTATTACAATGGATAAAGATTTAGTTTTTAGCGAAGATGGTTTAGGTCCTTCTGCTGTGACATCCCCTGCCGTAAACAGGAGAGCCAGTATACTGCATACAATAATTTTCTTCATAATCCTCTTCCTTTTTTTCTTAGTATGCCAATCATCCGGTTGATTTATTGATTTTATAGTCCCTGGATTCAGGAAAACGATATAACATAAATAGGCATTCGCTTTAAGCACAGGCTGGCAGTTGTTCTGAAGAAACCCTATGCTCCCGCGAGGCTTGGTTCCGTTCCAGTAGGCAGGCGGTCATGTGCAAAGAAGCTGGGCATCGGTGGACCAGGTGAAGTGATCAATTACCGCACATCAAAAAAGCGCTGAACTTCATTCAGCGCCAAGAGTGTTTTCTATATATAATAAGGTAACGAGTGCTCCGGTCAATTGTACAGAGAGCAACATCTTTCCTAACAGAGACCAACCGGATAGTCCGGTCAGCCCCTGTCCGCTTTATCCTGTTCACGTATTTGATCGATCGGAACGAATACTTCCAGGTGGCGGTATAAATTTTCGAACTCCACAGGAAGAAGTCCCCCGAATTCACCGTCGATGTTCAGCTGTACTTTATCTTTGGAGTGTACTTTGATTCTATTTGCTTGAGTGTAAATTACATTAGGATCCTTGATATGATCGCCTCTGACGGCCAGGCTTGCAATCCTGATGAACTCTGCGAGGTTCGTCTTTTTCAGGATGAGCAAAGAGAACATTCCGTCATTGATGGAGGCATCCGGGGCCAGTTTTTCAAATCCACCCACCGAATTGGTGAGGCCGATCAGAAATAACATGGCTTCGCCCTCAAAAAGCTTGCCATCAAATTCAATCGTCAGGTCGGTTGCTTTGATAGAAGGAAGCATCTCCACACCCTTTAAGTAATAGGCCAGCTGGCCCAGCACAGTTTTAAGCTTGCTCGGCACTTCATAGGTCAGCTCAGTAATTCGTCCGCCGCCGGCAATGTTGATAAAATAACGGTCGCCATTCATACGGCCGATATCAACAGGAATCGTATCGCCTTTAATGATGACGTCCACCGCAGCACCGATGTCCCTTGGAATATGGAGTGCCCTGGCAAAGTCATTCGTTGTGCCCATAGGGACAATTCCCAGGCGCGGGCGGTATTCCTGTTCGGCAAGCCCGTTGACTACCTCATTCAACGTTCCATCCCCGCCGGCAGCCACCACCAGGTCATACTTCCGTTCTACGGCTGTACGGGCCGCTTCTGTTGCGTCCCCTTCGCAGACGGTCGCATGACAGGAAGTCTCATACCCTGCCTGCTCCAACTTAATCAATACTTCCGGCAGATGCTTTTTGAAAAGCTCGCGTCCTGAAGTCGGATTATAAATGATTCTTGCTCTTTTCATTCCCCATCATCCTATCTCGATATTTCAAAAGCCTTTGACAGCTCAACAATCCATTTCGATAACTATACTAATACCCATGAGGCGGTGGTACAAACCCGTCCTCTTTCATTGAAAAGAGATGCCTTCACATAGTAACGCATCTACCGAAAATATCATACCTCTTTTTCATAAAAAAAGC
Source organism: Rossellomorea sedimentorum (assembly GCF_046237645.1). Lineage (GTDB taxonomy): Bacteria > Bacillota > Bacilli > Bacillales > Bacillaceae_B > Rossellomorea > Rossellomorea sedimentorum. The sequence goes on along the minus strand of NZ_CP143546.1, from coordinate 397,102 downwards.
GAATGGCAATCTATCGCTATCTATTTTTAACATACCCACCCTTCTGCCTGAATAAAATGTCATATGTCATTAGTCCAAAGGAGGCAGCATGTTGAAATTTCTTATTTTGCTTCACGTTCTTTCTGCCATTATCGGTGTAGGGCCGACTTTCTTTGCCCACGTATTGACCAGAAAAAAACAAACAGCTGAGCAGCTCAGGCACTCTCTAAAGATGGCGGGACATCTGGAATTATTCCCGAAAATCGGGGGCAGCATCGCGGTCATCACCGGCCTGATCCTTTACTTTGCCGGCGAATATGGGGCTTTTACTCAAGTCTGGATTCTCGGTTCATTGATTCTCTACGTCATTATTCAAATTATTGTGATCGGCTTTATCACTCCTCAAAGCAACAAATTAAAGGATTGGCTCCATGCTCCAGAAAACGCAGCTGTCACAGGGGCACTATCGGAAGAAGCACAAGGCTTCCTGAACAAAATGAACGGATACTTCTACCTCGCCTCCGCACTCGGAGTCACCTTGTTTATATTTATGATTCTCAAACCGTAATATGAACAAGCAATTGGCGGGCCGCTTCACCCCTTTAAAGCACTAAGAGGGACAGTCCCTCTTAGTGCTTTAAAGCGTTACTGCACGATAGGGGACTGTCCCTCTTAGCGCTGTAGTGCGTTAAAGCGACATGCCGGCATGAGAAAAGGAGATCCCGCTCGGGCTCTCCTTTTCTGGCTTTTATTCTTTTCCGCTGTTGTTTTTCGTTAATACTTTGAGTCCCTGGCCCATGTCGGAAGCCAGGACATAGTTTTTGTCAACGTAGACGCCCCAGATATAGCCGCTGTCAGGTGTGTACTGCCCAATTTGCACAGGCGCACTTGGATCGGTGATGTCTACCATGTAGACTCCGCCGGCATAGTGTGACAAGTAGAGGGTGTTGCCTCTCACCTTGGGATCATGGACAGTGTTTGCGAAAGTTCTACCATCCTCCACATTATCCACCAAGTCCGTTTTAAACTCGCTTAAAAGTTTCGGATTGGTTTTATCCTTGATATCAAAAATCCGGGTGTAACCATAGGATTCCTCATATCCTTCTTTTACCGGACTGTAAACTTCCCTCGTCTCAATCAGCAGGTTGCCGCCTTGAGCCAGTGCAGCGGAGTGGGCCGAGCCCTGCTGATCAGAAGCAAAATCTGTACGTCCTAGGTAAACTGGATTTTCAGGATCTTTCACATCAAAGATGACCGTCCCCAGGTCCCACATGGATACATACGCGTACTGTGCATTATGGTCTACCATGACACTGTGATTGAAGACCGCCCTGGTTTTTCCATGAGAATCCTCCCAGTGATATCCGTTGAATTCTTCGGGCACTTCCGGCAGCATCCTTGGGTCAAACTGCCACAGTGTCTTCGGCTCGGCCGGATTGGAAACATCGACAATTTGAAAATCCTTTTCCTCTCCATGACTAAAGTAGTCGGCATACGGATTGGAAGCGAACACCAACGCCCTGTCCCCTTGTGTCTCTAAGTAAAATTCATGGGTTCCCCTCGTCCCACTGTAAACTTCCCAGAAGCCAAGCTGTTTCGGGTTGTACGGATCGGTTACATCATACAGAAGGAAGCCTCCTGAAGTTTCCGCCCTACTGTTTAACTTCTGTACACTGACAACTGCCAGGTCTCCTTTAAAATGAGGTGTGTCGACCGTTTTTACAATGACTTTTTCCTGCCAGGTACCCGGCACGTCGTCATTTGCAAACACGGATACCTCTACCGGGTTGGATGGATCTTTCATGTCGAAGACGCGAACTCCGCCGTTTCCACCGTTTGCCGTGTGTGTTCCCATGTACGCAAACCCTTTATGGGCATACACATCCGCTGTATTGTTTTGGACGCCTTCACGGACCTGTTTAATCTGGACCTGCGCGGCTTCCGTTAAGTTGCTGACATTCTTCGATCCTTCCACTTTAGGGAGTGCAAGTGATTCCAACTGTTCATTTGTGAAGACCGTTACCTCCCCCTTCTCAATTCCGGTAGAGTCCAAGTCATCATGAGCTAAGCTGCTTGGGGCAAAGGCCGAAAATACAAGCGCACTGGCCAGGGTCGTTGTCATAAACATATTTTTCTTTATCATTATATAGATCCCTCCACTTGTTTTTTAGTACGGTAAACTTGATCCATTATTCTTCTCCCATCCACTCCTGCTCAGGAAGTGTATCCCAGAAGCTTGTATCTGCCGTTTCAATGGATCCGTCCGCAAGAGCTTCCACTGCAGCGCTCAGTGTTTCAACGGCCTGCTTAATGAGATAGCCGTTACTTTTTTGACCAAGAATATAAGGCTCGTAATAATGGTCAGCCATGCCTCTCATCTCAAAAAGAAGTGTTGAAATGTCATAGCGTACCGCTGCACCATTTCGGCCAATATTTTCACCTGGTCCTCCGCGGTATTTTCCAATCAAGCCCCACCCTTTTGCATCGACAGCATTATAAACGATCGATCCCAGTTTTTTTGAGCCTTCCAGAACTTCCGGATCCACATTCGGATTGGTTGGGTATAACATCGATCCTGAAACCAGTTTACCGTCGATTCCGCTGAGAGTTCCCTGGTGGTGAAGGTCAATCATATAGTCGATATCATATTTCATTAAGACCTGTTCATGAAGTGCCCTTGCTTCCGGCTCCATTTCAGATGTCTCTTTGGCATGTTCTCGATTTAAATCCACTTTATTTGCGTTATAGCGGGTAAGGTGCCTGTCCCCATCAGCAATATAATCCTCCAGGGAAAAATCCACGTCTCCCATCGCCCCATCCGCATTAAGCATCGGGATCACCAGAATATTCACATTTCCGAGGACGCCTTTAAATTTATTGGTTCCCAGGTGTTTGATGAATTCCAAAGCCCCTTCAGTTGTCAGCTGTTCATTGCCATGCTGCTGTGTTAAAAATAAAACTGTCGGGTTATCTGGATGGGAAAGATATTTAGTCATATGAATGTCCTTGCCTTTGACCGTTTGGCCGATCACTTCAAGTTCCATCGCATCCTGCTTTGCTTCCTGCACTTTCAAGAACTCCGTCAATTCCGCGTATGTAGTTAACCTGGAAGTTTGAACCGACCCATTTCCATCATAATTCGGGCCGTTCCCCACAGCCGCTGCCGGAATGGTCACCGCTGTAAATCCATCCAAAGCGAGCATACCTGATAATGAAACACTGATTAGCTTTTTCTTCATCATACTCCTCCTCTTATTTTTAGAATATTCGCTACACACCCAATATAAATGGTGTATACATGGAAGTTAATAGGAGGAATGAATGATTATTTCGGAAGGCTAAATAAAACCCCCTAAAGACTAGTGCGTTTTACTTAGGAATTAGAGGTGCCATTTATGAAGAAAAATACGGGTGAAACATGGATATTTCCGGGGAAATTTGTCTAACACTGTCTTTTTATCGGAAACCTACAATCCTTTTATTTTGCCCTCATGAAAGCCCCTCGGTTCATATTACCCATTTACGTAATAAGAATGATTCCCCAGCATATTCCCAAAAGAATATTTTTGGCCTCTTTTCGCAGACCTTCTACTTGGTAATCCAACATCGCTTTCCAGGTTCGTGACTCCGCGGGTCACGGTGCTGAACCTAGACGGCCCGCTGTTCCCGCAGGTGTCACAGCCCTTACCCCAATAATGTTGCTCCATCTCTAAATAAAAAGGCTGTATTCGTATAGATTGTGCCTATCGGAAAAATCCAAAGGGCCGGATTTTCCCTTTGGGTACAAGGGCTCTTCTCTCTGAAAAGGGTAAATAGCTCTTTTCTTTCTTCTTACAAGGATAATATTTGTGAAATCTGACCATATCTCTTGAACTTACATTGTAAAGCAACATTGTTTAAGAAAAGAGCCAAATAAAAACACCGGCGCCTTAGTCCGGTGTTCTTGACTTTCTATCTGCTCTCCAAAACGGAGAGACCGTAAGTATTGCTGACGACCAACTCATAAGTACCCTTACCGACTGTGTAGGTTCCGTTGCTGGCCATCTCTTCAACATGAACTTCATCGCCGAAATCTTTACCTTCTTTCTCTTTCTCTTCAAGCTTCCAATTCTCGTTATCTTTTATATCCGTTACATTTTTAGCCAGCAGGTTGATGTCGCTGTCTTGTGATAACATCACATTCACTTGGGAACCTTCTGTTACGGACCAATTGCTCAACAACTTTCTCGGCTTCATCGTTATCGCACCGCTGTTACCTGAGACTTCAAGCCCCACATCAGCCGGCACCACCAGTGTGGCATCCATTTGCGTGTAGCTTCTGTCAAATGGATTGGTGTCCACCGGCAGCACTTTCAGCGTTACGAAAAGACTGTCGCCCTTCTTTTCGATCTGAAGATAATCTTCAGGGGATCTCACTTTATTTTCTCCATTTACAACAGTAGATCGGTACGTTCCAAACAAGCTGACTTCATCCCCTGTACCGCCTTCGATTGTTAAATCATGCTGGCCGGTGTCCACTACAATTCTCTTGATATCATCAGAGACACTATGGTTGAATGCCGGGATTTCCATTGTTTTTTCTTCAGACGTCATCCAGCTTTGCATAGCCCCCATCACCCCGGTTGCCTGGAAGATGGACAGGCCGATCCCAGCTGTGCCTATGACGGCTACAAACAGTATGCTTAAAATGTCATATTTCACCCTGGCATTCTCTTGAGTGGTAAAGAATAGATAGAAGAGCATTTCACCGCCTAAAATGACCAGTATGAACGGCCACCAGCCTGCCATGATATACGCTGCATCCCAATCCATTATCTGCGTCAGCAGGAGCACCAATCCTAAAAAAATCAGTGCTGCCCCCATCGATATCGACCCTACTCTCCACACTCTCATTGAGACACCTCTCCCTTCTTCTTGCTTCCAGTCAGCAGCTTGATGCCGCCGCCTATCAACAACACACAAACGATCGCTGTCTGGACATAACGTTCAAACCAGAAATACGCATCCACGTTCATATACTCATAGATGATAGGCTGAATTACCGGAAGAGCAACGTTTGTCAGCAAATAATAAATTCCCAGCGTGACCAGGCCGATTCCGACCCACTTTTGATGATTCACAAGGTACGAAATCACTGGTACATCCTCGATCGGCTCTTTCCCATAGCGGGAAGCTTTCTGCAGTCCGTCGAAAAAGCTGTAAAACCATATGATTGGTACAAGGAAAAGGAAGATGCCTAATCGCATGACATCCATAATGTAAATAGAGAACAGGAATGCTGCCATCAACTGGACTCCCCTGCGCTGGTAGCCCAGGTACAGATGACCCGCCCCCGGAAAAATAGAAAGCATCGTTGCCAGGGATTTCGATTTCCTTCCGTCTTCACGGCGATTCTCGAACTCCTCCAGAATGGATTGATCGACCAGCGTTTCGCCGCGTTGTTTTTTCCCAAGCTGCTGCATACTGTCAAAAAAGCTGTATACCCACAGGACAGGCAGGAAGGCAAGGAAAACAAGGAACTCTCCGCGTGAAGACAGGACCGTCACGAAGATGACCATAACGGCGAGGCCAAGGAAAGCTGCCAGCAAAGTTACTCCTCTGTTCATGAGACCGAGCTGGAAGTGGCCAAGTCCTGGCACGAGTGATAAGATAATCGTGAAAAAGCGCTCGGATTCAGGGGTCGTTTCTTCCTTGACTGTGTCTCCTTCCATAGAGGTGCGTTTATAAAGCTTGGAGGCTGTAATGGCTGTGTCGATCAGATTCCCTATATATAGAAGAAATCCTCCTGCTACCACCAGCATAGCTATTTGATGACCATTCATTGTCACCAAAACAAATGCCACCATAATGGCACCTAAGACACTCCCTGTGTAAAACAATCCCCTCAGCACCTTGCCAAGATAAAGCAAGCCCCCTCCTGGAAAAAATGCTAATAAAAATGCAATAATCGGATTCTTTTTCATCAGTATCGTTCCTCCCTAGTTTCATTTTCGACATTTTCTATAAAATTCGTTGTTTTGTTCATCAATTCATTGGTAATGGACGGGCGAGAGGACCGTTCGAACTCCTCCGCAAACCCGGTCAACTGCTGAAAGACCCCTGTATACATCAATAAAATCGTCATCGCAGCGGCGATAAAATAGTGAAAAGCCGCCTGCTGATAAAACCTCTGTTTTTTGCCTGTGTCCGGTACCTCCGGTTCTTTGTAACGCTGAACTTCAGTCATAATGTTATCCGTGAATTTCTGATCGTCTGATAGTTCCGGGAAGGAGGTTTCACCGGCCTCAAGGGCGGTCAGATAGATTTCCATACACTGATCACAAGAATATAAGTGCTCTTCGTATCGCTCCCGGACTTTTTCAGTGAGTCCATCTTCAACATACTTCTGCCATTCTTCATAAGAAACGTGTTTCAACGAAAATCCTCCTCCTTCCAATGTGCTTTCATCCAGCGTCTTGCCCGGTACAGCTTTGTCTCAATCGTCTTGACCTCGACTTGCTGTTCTTCGGCCATTGTTTGATATGACTTTTCTTCTATGTAGTAATCCTGGATGACCCTGCGATAATTTTCCGGCATCTCGCCAAGCCTCCGCCGGACCAGGAGCCGCAGCTGTTTCTCCTCCAGCTTTGCTTCTACAGACAGGAGATCTCCCCTATGCATGTTCTCTTTGGAAAGGTCCACCGGATTTTCCTTCATTTCCTCATTCCTGCGCGCAACCTTTCGTTTACAATCTATCGCATGGTTAACAGCAATTCTGGTGATCCAGGTTTTCAGCCCTTCATTTTCGTACTGGGAGAGAGAAGTATAGATCTTTACAAATACTTCCTGAGCCGCATCTTCAGCATCTTTTTGATTTCGAAGGATGCCGTAGACCGTCCGGAATACATGGTGTTTATATTTTTCAATGAGTATACGGAAAGCGTGGTCGCTCCCGTTTCTCACTTTTTCTACAAGCGCTTGTTCCAATACTCTCTCCCCCTTTCTGCCGGCTACATAATAATAGACGAACGAACTCCCGGTTTCCCCTACACTATTTTTTTAAAAAAATTAAAAATATTTTTCATCCGGAGAATTTTCAAAACGAAAACAGCCTGGGGGTTAAGTAGAATTGTTCATTTGGGAGGGTGTTTCATAGTCGATGAAGTGATTCTTGGGGGGATTCTCTGATTTGTTTGTTGCGTTTAAGTTCTGGGGGCTTGCAGTGCTTGGCTTCCTATAGTTCCTTGGAGGATTTCTTGAGGACTGTAGTTTTATTTTTTTGAAAATCCTGCTGAACCTTTATAGGGGTCTTTAATTTTAGTTTTTCATTGTTATCATCCTTTAGAGGCTCTCTATAGGTCTTTAATTTTGCTTTTCCGGTTTTATCGTCCTTTATAGGCGCTCTATAGCACTTTAATTTCTCTTTTCCAACTTTATCGTCCTCTACAACCTCTCTATAGCACTTTAATTTTACCTTCCCAACTTTATCGTCCTTTACAACCTCTCTATAGTACTTTAATTTTACCTTCCCAACTTTATCGGCCTTTACAACCTTACGTCTGGACTCTAATTTTTAGTTTCCCTTTTATAGTTTAGAAGTTAGCTTTATAACTTCTCTCAGTCTTTCTTCCTCCAATAAAAAAAGCCGCCAAAAGGACATACCCTGTTGACGGCTTAAGTGAAAATTTTAATATTCCTTTTTTCCAGGAAATCAACACTCTCCTGAATGGATTCTTTATCAAAGTGGTAAATTTCATTGACGGCGTGTATCCACTTGTCCAGGTCACGCATCTGATATTCGCGGATGTTTCGGTAGGTCATGGCCTTTAATGTCCCGTTGCGAAGAAAGTAACACGTGTTTCCATGAAACCGCACAGCTGTAATTCTCCGCATGACCACATTTTCATGGGTGTCTTGATAGGACGCGTCGATATCAGCAGCCAGGTCCTCTTCTTCAAGCGGCACCCAGATGATCTCTTTTTTCACGAAAGACTTGCCATTGGCCTTGCGGTCGATTTCATACAATGCCTGGTCTTTCTGTGTAAAGGTGATTTCCTCACCAAACCCATGAAGGACATGCTTCCTTCGCGCCTCGAGCTCCACAGGTTTCATAATGGGCGAGCCGTAGCCGACATCGACATATAGTTTTTTTCCTTCAATGTTTACCATAAGTCCCAAATGCCCGGGCTGCACGCGGACGAAATGGGTGGTAAAACCAATCTCGCGAAGCAAACGGCCAAAATTGATGTTCAGTGTATAACAGGTCCCTCCCCAGCCGCGATTTTTAAGATTATGTACGAATTGCTCCAGGTTTGGGACAAATTCTTTTTGCTGGTTAAAGTAATGAAATTTGCTGAATGTCTCGTAGGGAACCCGAATCAAATGGTGCTGGATGAGCCGCTGCAAATAATTAATGCTCGGCGGTTCCAGGGTCAGATTTAAATACGAAAGATATTGCTCTTTGATTTCTTCCACATTATCACTCTTTCATTATGCCTCACTGTGTAAAGTATGAGGAGGTTTCACGCTCTTAATTCCCTTTTAAGACCGGGTTCAATCTTTCCGTTCTTTTTTTCCTGCTATTTTACCATGTGTTTTTATAAGATTCACTGCCTTTGTTTCTAATTTCTTTATGTACTATAGGATTTCCTGCTTTTCATTTGTTTATTTTGTGAAGGCAGATGTTGGGAGGAAATTCTTCCTGCTGATTTCATTATGGATATGGAGCTTTTCTTTGCTGGGCGGGGGCACATATAAGCAAGTGTTATGCAGGTTTTAATTCAAGTGTGAGTCAGGGTTTTTATAAAAAACCAATCAAAAAAAACGGCCTTTTGAGGGCCGCTGAATATATGGTTATTGTTATTGATTCATACGCTCGAAATTGGTTTCTAGTGTCTTTTTCATATCTGATGTGAATCCGTCTTTCATTTGCTGGCGTTCACTGCGGAAATATTCTACCACTTCGTCATCGAACTCGACTTCAATCAGTTCGCGCAAGTCCCAGATTCTGAGGGCAGCCATGATAGAAATCAGGTGGGCGACGGTTAATGATTTCTTTTTGAAGTTTACAAGCTCATTGATTGTCGCGACACGCAGGCCGGTAAGGCGGTGCAGGTCACCTTGAGTCATTCCGCGTTCTTTCAGAATTTTCCCCAGCTTAATATGGATCTTGTGAGGAAATTTTTCGAGGGTCTCAATAACAATGGTGTTTGTCTTTTGGTGAATCATGCTGTTACCCCCTAACAGTATTCCTATCTAGAATACCGCGATTTCCGTAATTCGTGAAGAGGGAAACAGTTCCATTTCAATATGCTCACTTTAGTACTTTAAAGCGCGAAGAGGGACAGTCCCTCTTCGCGCTTTACCGCGTTAATACATAATAAGGGACTGTCCCTCTTAGCGGTTTAACGCGGTGACGCGCCAAAAGGACCTTCTCGCTCGAGGAGAAGGTCCTTTCCAGTTTACATATGGACCTGGTTCATCAGGGTGGTTTTGATGCTTTGGAAGACTTCGAGCCAGATCGCTTCATTATCTCTGTATTGAGCCGTCAGTCTCCCGATCATTTCTTTTTGTGCTTCCGGAAATGTTTCATGGTCCCTCGGTGGCAGTTTTGCTTTTTCTTCATCCACGATTTGCTGGACCATTGGGGCCCGCGGTCCCCACACAGCTTGCTCGTCAAACCCCTTATCCAGGAAGATGAAAATCGGAATGGCGCGGGATGTCCCGTTTGTTAAGTACTGATCCATCAACTCCAAATTTTCATCACGGTTTAAGATACGGACTTCCATGTCGGCTGTTTCTGCCACTTTTAATAGAATCGGCAGGTTGACCATCGCGTCTCCGCACCAATCCTCCGTCAGCACAATGACATGCAGTTTTTGCGAGGCTAGCTCCTCGAGGTTTCCCTTTTCATTTTTTGGTATGGAGAAACCTTGGTAAACTTTCTTGAAGTTTTCTTGATGTGTTTCCATCGAATCTATATATTCTCGAGGCGTCCGCCCCTTGTCAAACCATTGTTTCAGCTCCATTGTCATCCTCCTCGTGACTTCCATCCAACAGTGTACGCATTCTTAGCTTATTTCTCTTTTGCCTATTAAACAAGAAATTATACTTATTTTTAAAGTATTGTTTGTAAAAAATATGCTTACAGGCATATAATTAATGTAAGTATCATCTACATACTCTTCGTAAAAGATGTACCTGAGAAAAAATCTGCGCACAAAAAAAAGACTGCTGTTGAAACAGCCTCATGGCTTCTAACATTTCTGGGTGCTCTCAACAATTCTCTTGAATTTTGCGTAATAGTATTTCAGCTCGGTTACACTATCTGCCTCCTTTATTTTTTCCAAATAGGTCTCTGCTTTGGAATATTGCTCCGGGGGCAACTTAACCGTTGTTTTCTTCTCTTTCTTGGACTTCGCCAACAGGTTTCACCTCATTATGTTTTGAAGATCCTCCTACAGAAGAGGTCGTCTCGAGCTGATATTTTGAAAGCTCTTGAAGGTATTCACATTTCGTCCTTTCCAGGTTTTGCTCGATTTTTCTCGTGATTACCGAACTTCCACCAATGCCAGATAATAAACTGATATAAATCACATACCAGACGGGTACTGTTTCCACGACAGGCAATACGGACAAATAACCGGCCAACACCCCAATAATGATATCTTTAGACGACCCAAAGACATAGTGTTTCTCTCCCTCTTCATCAACGAACGTGCGGGGAAATGTAAAGCGGCCACCTTTGAAAACTAAAATATGTCCTAAGCCACCAATACCTCCCATTAACATCGGTAACAGTATTAATTCAATTAAGGACATTACATTCACCCTCTGGAATGATTTACTAATAGTATACTTTATTTACAGAATTTTCTGAATAGAGAATTGGACGCAATTTTGTCCTTAACAGAGGAGAGTGCCGCATGCGTAAAATTGTGCTGAAAGTCTCGTCAATCGACAAGCTTCGATTTCAAAATTATCTTGTCTTAATGCAAAAGGCGGAGAGCAAGGCCGAAGCGGACATGTATTTCCGCCTAGCAAAAAAAATCATCCAGCAGGGCCGGATGAAACAAAAATAGAAAACCATTTTATAGATACAGAAAGAATTCCTCCGCTGTTTTAATTATGAGTAGATAAAAAGTCAACGACTATTTTCTACAATGAAAGATAGCGAGTCGAGCTTGGGTACCCGTAATCTTTTACAAATCCTAATGGTTGATAAAAAGAGCACCCTGCTCGGTGTCTGTATTTAAGACGAGGACGTTAAATACCTCAGATGCCTCACTTAAAATTTGTTTGACAAGCCGTCATCCGATTCCCGACCTTCTATATTCCTTTGAGAGGTAGAACCTTCTTATATCGGCTGGCCTTTAAAGCAAATCGTTCCATCCAGGTCAAATACGAATTTCATGAGTGAACTCCTTTGTATAGGTATTATTTTCAAGGATTTTAAGCTTCTCCTGATGGGGTTTGAGCATTTTTAAAATCTCCGGTTTGCTGGTCTTTTCAAACTGGTAATTCCACTTATACGTCCTTTTCAGCATGGTCCATGTTTGTTTGTAATTTCCTTTTTTGAACCCGAGTTTCTGTACAGTGAAGCGCTTAAAGATACGCCAATTCCTCACCATGATTGGTGTATCCAGAAAAATGATGCAGTCCGCTTCCTGGAAGCCTCGCGTTGTCCAAGTGTGATGGACTCCTTCAATAATCCATTCCGGCTGATCAATGATTCTATGAAACTTGCTGTCCCGGACTTCAGGACTGTTTCGTATATCCCCGTTTTCATTTCTCTGCCAGACCACATTGTCCAGTTCATATACGGGTATGCCCATTTCAGCCGACAATCTTTTTCCAAGAGTGGATTTGCCACTGCCGACTGAACCGATAATATGTATTTTCATTTTCCCTCCTGTTTTTTAGGAGATACTTTCCTCTAACTTTTTAATTCGTTTTTTCACGGAAAAAATCCTTCTTTGAATTTATGTTAACCTTTTTATTTTATTAGGTTGACACAAAACACACTTTTAATATATTCTATTTTCAGAAAACAATTAGGGGGATACATACTATGAAACTTAAAGCTATCGACATCACTATGGCGGCTATGTTTGCTGCACTAATGGCAATCGGGGCGAATCTGACTTCCATGATTACCATTGGGACGGTCCCAATCACCTTAACCACATTCTTCTGTGTTATGGCTGGACTCATCCTCGGCAGCAAACTCGGAGCAATTTCCATGTCCGTGTATGCGCTGGTAGGATTGATCGGCGCACCTGTTTTTGCTCAGTTTTCTGGGGGACCCGGAATTATTTTTAAGTCAACATTTGGATTCATTCTTTCTTACATTCTAGCAGCCTATGTGGTTGGAAAAATCGCTGAAAAGAATCCTACCAAGAAAGGCTTTATCATTGCAGCTTTAGTCGGGATGGCCGTCAACTATGTATTCGGTACCAACTGGATGTATGCTGCTCTTAAATTATGGGCGGAAGCTCCTGAAGGATTTTCTTATGGAATGGCTTGGGCTTGGATGCTCGCTCCCCTGCCGAAAGATATCCTCTTATCAGTTTTCGCAGGAGCCGTGGCACCGCGTTTCATCTCTGCAATCCGTAAAAACAGCAGCACACTGAATAGAAAAGCTGCATAATTTTTCACATCCGGAAATCTTTTTTCCGGATTTTTTTATAAGGGTTTTATTCATCCTTACTATCGGTCATGCTTGCCGGTCGGTAGAAAGACATTATGAACACCAGCAATAACCTTAACCAAAAAAGGAGTGGGATACTAATGTTAAATTGGAATGAACTTGCAGAATGTGTGTTGGATGGAGAGGAATTGAGTGATGAAGAGGCATTATCAATTCTGAATTGCCCTGATGAGGAACTTTTGCTGTTACTGCATGGTGCTTTTCAAATCCGCAAGCACTATTACGGCAAAAAAGTGAAACTGAACATGATCATGAATGCCAAGTCTGGACTGTGTCCGGAAAACTGCGGTTACTGTTCCCAGTCATCCATCTCCACTGCCCCTATTGAATCCTATCGCATGGTCAATAAAGAGACGTTGCTTCAGGGAGCTCAACAGGCCCATAAAATGAATGTGGGAACCTATTGTATTGTGGCGAGCGGACGCGGACCAAGCAACCGTGATGTCGACACAGTGATCAGTGCCGTGGAAGAGATCAAGCAAAATTATGACCTTAAGATCTGCGCCTGCCTCGGCATTCTGAAGCCTGAACAAGCCAGACGTCTGAAAGAAGCCGGAGTCGACCGCTACAACCATAACCTCAATACGTCAAAAGGACACCACGATAACATCACGACTTCCCATACATACGAGGACAGGGTTTCAACTGTCAACACAGCAAAAGACGCAGGCATCTCTCCTTGCTCCGGAGTCATCATCGGAATGAAAGAAACAAAGGAAGATGTCATCGATATGGCAAGGAGCCTAAAAGCTCTGGACGCCGATTCAATTCCGGTCAATTTCCTGCATGCGATTGATGGAACTCCGCTCGAGGGGACAAATGAGCTGGATCCCCGCTACTGCTTGAAAGTATTAGCTCTGTTTCGTTACATGAATCCCACAAAAGAAATCCGGATCTCAGGCGGACGCGAAGTCAACCTTCGGAGCCTTCAGCCGCTTGGCCTGTATGCCGCCAATTCTATCTTCGTCGGCGACTACCTGACAACCGCCGGCCAGGAAAGCACCTGTGATCACGAAATGCTCGAAGACTTAGGATTTGAAATCGACTACGTGGGAGCACCTGAAATGGCTTGATGGCAGACTCTGCTTTAACACTTTAAACCACTAAGAGGGACAGTCCCTCTTCGCGCTTTAAAGCACTAAAGCTTCCATTAAAGAAAAACGCTTGGAGAAAGAGTGTATCTTTCATCCAAGCTCTTTTTATTTTGGAAGTGTCAGCTGCCATGAGACACCAAACTTGTCGTTGACCCATCCAAATTTTTTACTGAAACCATAATCACCTAACGGCATCAGGGCTTCCCCTCCTTCTGATAACTTTCCATACAGCCTGTCAATTTCTTCTTCTGAAGTGCAGGTAAGAAACAATGAAAACGATGGCGTAAAAGAAAATTCATGCTGTATATTGCTATCGATGCACATTACCTCCTGACCATTGAGGTTGAAGATGGCGTGCATTACACTTCCTTCCTCGCCCTGTTGGTCTGCTTCGTACTTGGTGATACTGATGATCTCGGACCCTTCTATCATAGATGTATAGAAGTTCATTGCTTCCTCTGCATTTCCTTGGAACATCAAACACGGCGTAACCTTAGTCAACATACCCAACTCCTTCCGAAACTACTTTTCCAAATGACGTTCATACCGTATGTAAGAATAAATCCTGTACCCTACAGGAATCAACATAAGCAAGGATGCTGCTTTCATTGAGCTTTCTGCAAAAATAGCCCATATAATCGCAAGAATAACAGTCAAGACTATGTAAAAAGTTGCTGCAAAACCATTGATCGGCTCGTTGCTGATAAACAACGTTTTAGCTCCTTTAATATTGCTGGCGTAACACCTCTCATGGTAAGGGACCACCTCATACATCAAGGTAGCCGTTATCAGATCATCCCTGACTTTGATCTGCTTTTGGCAAAAGTCACAGTATATTTCTTTAGACATGTTTGTTTCACCTCAGTTGTTTGGTTGAAGATACGGATCGGCAACAATTTGTCGTCCCTCTTCACACAATTCGATATATTTACCGGGAATCCTGCCTGCACTTTAACACATTAACGCGCGAAGAGGGACTGTCCCTCACGGGTGTTGATTAACCATAATATGTAAAACAACCTAGATAATTAGACAAAAAAACCCACTCTCCTTTAAAATGATTGTTACCTCTAACAAAACCAAAAAGGAGAGTGGGTTCATTGACTAACTTTAACAAATTATCAGAGGTTCTTCAAACTATCATTACAGATGAAGAAGTGGCAAATCTTTGCGAGAAGTGGGGCTATGAAGATACAGCTAGGAAGTTATCTGCCCACGATTTGATACACTTTTTTATTATTTCCTCTGCGAAAAAATGGGAAGGTTTTCGAGATGCCGAGACGAAATTGCCAAAGGAAAAAAGTTTACCTTCCGTAGATCACTCTACCCTTGCCAAAAAAGCTCAGAGTGTCCCTTATCAAATCCTTCAAGAACTATTCTCCCGTATTGTAGACCGCTTAGGACGTAGAGTTCGTCGAGCCCTTTTCAAACCCTTTAAGCTATTTGCCGTTGATTCCACCACCATTACTTTCCAACACCCAGATATGAGCTGGGCGGGGTATACACGTACCCGCCATGCGATTCGGCTGCATACAAAATTTGATGTAGAGGATAGTCAACCTACTCAAGTAGTCCAGACAACTGGACGACACCACGATGTCATGGTAGCACCCAAACTCTATGAAAATTTAGAACCTCTCTCCATCATCACAGCTGATAGAGGCTATGCACGCACAAAAGATTTTCAAAAGTTACATGAACACGAACAGTTCTTTGTGATTAGAGTCGCAAACTTCTTCTCCCTCTCGGAAGAGACGGAACACAGTGTTCCACTTGATGAATATGGTCGTATTAAAAAAGATGTGACAGCCCTTATCGGAAAAGAATCCCGAAAGACAGACACTCGCTTTAGACTAGTTACATTCACGGACAACGAAGGAAATGAAATAAGAGTGGCAACGAACCTTATGATGATGTCGCCAGAAGACATTGCTTACATCTACAAGCTTAGGTGGCAAATCGAGTTGTTTTTCCGCTGGATAAAAGGAAATTTAGACCTTTCCAACCTATTCGGAAATTCCCCAAACGCTGTGTATAGCCAAGTTTTTGGCACTCTTATCAGTTATTTTATATTACGTAGTATTTATAATGAGACAAAAAAAGAGTGGGCTATCTTATATAATTACACCTTCATTGAGTTTACCCGTCGTTATATGGCACACACCCTGCCTGTGGAGGTAAGGTGTGCCATTAAATCGCTTTTTAAACGAAGGGGAAGTCTGTGTCAATCAATTGGAAAAATATAGCTAATCAACACCCGTGGACTGTCCCTCTTCGCGCGGTGAAGTACTAAAGTATTAATATTTCTTTGTCTGATTTCCTCCCGCCACCCTGATGGTCTATCGTCTAGTTCTGGGCTTCTATCGACGACTCAAGGCGGTCTATCAACCACTTTCTCCTTTCTATCGACTTTTTGACAAATACCGAGGCATGCCTGTCACTTGTCGAACAAGCTTGGCCACATAAAAAAGCACCACCTCCATCCAGAGTGTGGTGCTTCCCGGTATACTTTTTTAGTAAACGCCGACTGCGTCGAATGCCGCGTTCACGCTTGCTACTTCAGGACTGCCCGTGCCGTACAGGTCCGTTGCCGATTGGACTGCCGTTGCACGGAGGTGGCTAAAGTTTGAAGAAGGAGTCAGGTACTGAGTCAGTGCACGATAGTAGATAGCACCCATCTTGGTTTTGCCGATTCCATTGACTGTCACACCATAGTGTGTACCGCCTTCACTTAATAGATAGGCTGCCTTGTTTCCGATTCCGCTATTGATGTGAACACCGCCATTATCTCCTGTGCCTGTGTAACGAACAGAATAGTGGTCAGGATCACCCTCAACTGTCGGATCTGCCATCGATCTTAATCCGTCACCACTCACATTAGGGGTATAGATGTCTTCCCCTACTAACCAATCAGGGTTATTATTGGCATGGTGTTCAACCAACGTTCCGAAGATATCGGACATCGATTCGTTGATGGCTCCTGATTCATTTTGATAGATTAGATCAGCAGTTTTATCTGTAACTGCATGTGTCAATTCATGCGCCACTACATCCAAGGCACCTGACAGCGGGATGAACGTAGTTCCGTCTCCATCACCATAGACCATTTGCTGGCCGTTCCAGAATGCATTGTTATAACTGCGGCCATAGTGAACCGTTGATTGCAGGGGCGCACCATTACCGTCATAGCTGTTGCGGTTATGGACATTTTTAAAGTAATCATAGGTCTGTCCCGCATAGGCATGGGCATCTACCGCAGCTCCGTCGTAGGAGGCATTCAGGACATTATCGGAATCGCCCCACAGTGATCCCGGCAGGCGCGTGCGGTTGGACGCATCGTAAGTGAATACCCCGTTTCCTCTCGTATTATCCTGCAGATAGTACGTGGATGAAGATAGGAATGTATTGATCGATTTAGTGTCGCCTAATACACCTTTCCCTGTTCCCACTGTGTCGGTTCCGGTAGAAGGCTGCCCGCCGCCAGGTCCTCCTCCATTCCCTTTGCCGTGATGGATTTCATTGAGCTTGGATAAAATTTCACCTGTTTCTGCTTCAACAAAGTAGCTCCAATTCCCCGGCTCAGGCGCGAGGAAATTATAGTTTACAAGATAAGCATAATTCGCTTTTCCGTCTTTTACGAAGACAACCTTTTCACTGGTCGGTGCATATTCGTAATCCGGCTGACTCCCGACTGTACTTACAAGGTCTTTTTCCCCGATGCTCACCGCTTCATTTTTCCTCAGCTTTTGAACGCCTTTTACTTTTTTATCAAGGTCCGGCTGCGCAGCACCCGACAGTGCCGTCAAGACTCCATCTTCATTAACGTGGGCCGTCACCACTGAACCGTAAACCGGAGTCCCTTTATACACCTGTTGAAACTTAACGTATGTATACCCCAGGTTGTCCTTCTTCTTTTCTTTCAAAACAAAGGAAGACCTGGCCTCCCCAGTGAACTTGTATTCTTTCTTTTTGGAGTTGAGATAGTTATAGACGATGGTCTCTGCGTTATAGTTGGAAGGAGATGTCAACTTACCGGAAATAAATTCTGGGGTGCCTGCTTTCTCGCTCCACTTCACTTTCTCCGATAGATCAGGAGCAGCAAAAGCTGGTGAAGAAATTGCAGGGCTGATCATCAATCCTGCGGTCAAACCTAAGGCTAGTACTTTTTTATTCATCAATACATCACTCCGTTTCTGATTTTTCAAACTATTTAAACTATTCAACAACTATAACGGAATCTAGTAAACAATTAAATAGGTAAATAGACCGATAAAGCATGCTATGAAGTACGGTTATAGTGATTCCGTGAGAAAACACCCTATTATAAGGTGATGACAGTGCGTATATTGGGTGATTTCGAGAAAAACACCCTATTATAAAGCGATTATAGTTCTTATATTGGGTGATTACGTAAGAAACACCCTATTATAAAGTGATTACAGTTCTTATATTGGGTGATTACGTAAGAAACACCCTATTATAAAGTGATTACAGTTCTTATAATGGGTGATTACGTAAGAAACACCCTATTATTAAGTGATTACAGTTCTTATATTGGGTGATTAACGTAAGAAACACCCTATTATAAAGTGATTGTAGTACCTATATTGGGCGATAACGCGCGAAACACCCTATTAGAAACTGATTAACGTATGTATAATGGACGGATTCACAGCTGTGGGTAATCCATGTTTTATCACCGACTTCAAGTGTACTATACCCCCTCTGCCTTCCTATCCTTCGACAAATACCGGGTCGTGCCTGGCACGCCCGGAACTCCGGTAACAGCAAAAAACCCCGCCGGCATCAGCACGGCAGGGTTCAAATCAGAGAATTATATTAACGTTTGTTCATTTCTTCAACTAGCAGTTTGTTGACCATCGGCGGGTTGGCTTGGCCTTTGGTCTTTTTCATGATTTGTCCCACAAGGAATCCAAGGGCACGGTCTTTACCGTTTTTGAAGTCTTCGATGGATTGCGGGTTGTCATCAAGTGTTGCTGTAACGATTTTCAGGAGTTCGCCTTCGTCAGAAATTTGGACAAGTCCTTTTTCCTTAACGATCTGCGCTGGATCTCCTCCGTTTTCAACTAGCTCTTTGAAGACTTTTTTCGCCATCTTGGAAGACAATGTGCCGTCCTGGATCAGCTTGATCATGCCTGCAAGTCCTTCCGGTGTCATCGGCAGGTCTTCAAGCTCTTTTTGCTCTGCGTTCATGTAAGCAGACACTTCACCCATCAGCCAGTTGGACGCTTGCTTGATGTCTGCTCCGGCTGCAACTGTCGCTTCAAAGTAATCGGACATTTCCTTCGTCAATGTCAATACCATTGCATCATACGCAGGAAGTCCCATATCTTCTACATAGCGCTTCTTGCGGGCATCCGGAAGCTCAGGGATTTCCGCGCGGACACGTTCTTTCCAATCTTCATCGATATGAAGCAGAACAAGGTCCGGTTCTGGGAAGTAACGGTAATCATCAGAACCCTCTTTTACACGCATAAGGAGGGTTTTGCCTGTTGCCTCATCAAAACGGCGTGTTTCCTGCTCGATGATTCCGCCTGAAAGAAGAACTTTTTCCTGGCGGATCTGCTCGTGCTCAAGGCCTTTGCGCACGAAGTTGAAGGAGTTCAAGTTCTTCAGCTCTGCTTTCGTACCGAATTTCTCCTGGCCGATCGGGCGCAGGGAAATGTTGGCGTCACAGCGAAGTGAACCTTCTTCCATTTTACAGTCGGAAACACCTGTGTATTGGATGATCGACTTTAATTTTTCAAGGTAAGCATAAGCTTCGGCCGGTGTACGAAGGTCCGGCTCAGACACTATTTCAATCAGCGGTGTGCCTTGGCGGTTGAAGTCAACGAGCGAATATCCGTCACCAGAGTGGTTCAGTTTACCCGCATCTTCTTCAAGGTGAAGACGCGTGATACCGATGCGTTTTTTATAACCGTCAACCTCAATTTCGATCCAGCCGTTTTCACCGATTGGCTTGTCAAACTGTGATATTTGGTAAGCCTTCGGGTTGTCCGGATAGAAATAGTTTTTGCGGTCAAATTTCGTATCTGTCGCGATTTCACAGTTCAGGGCCATTGCCGCTTTCATTCCGAAATCGATGGCACGTTTGTTGACGACAGGAAGAACGCCCGGATATCCTAAGTCGATGACGTTTGTATTCGTGTTTGGCTCTGCGCCGAAATGGTTCGGAGCTGGAGAGAACATTTTTGAATCCGTTTTTAGTTCAACGTGGACTTCAAGTCCGATAATCGTTTCAAAATTCATTGATTTCACCCCTTACAATTGTGGTTTTTGTTTATGGAAGTCTGTAGCCTGCTCATATGCATGTGCTACGCGGTAAATTGTGCTTTCATCAAAGTGCTTACCGATGATTTGCAGTCCAAGCGGAAGGCCTTCTTTAGAGAATCCGCATGGAACAGAGATCCCTGGAACACCTGCAAGGTTGACCGGGATGGTTAAAATATCATTCGCATACATTGTAAGCGGATCGTCAATTTGTTCCCCGATTTTAAAGGCCGGAGTAGGAGTTGTCGGTCCGATGATCACATCGTAATTTGCGAATACATCTTCAAAGTCTTTTTTAATCAGCGTACGGGCCTGCTGGGCTTTTTTATAATAAGCATCATAGTAGCCTGAGCTCAATGCAAAAGTTCCAAGCATGATACGGCGTTTCACCTCATCACCAAACCCTTCTGCACGTGTCTTCTTGTAAAGGTCCAGAAGGTTCTCAGCGTTTGGCGTACGGTAACCGTAACGGATTCCGTCAAAACGGCTCAAGTTGGATGAAGCTTCAGACGAAGCAAGGATGTAGTATGCAGCAACACCATATTTAGAGTGTGGCAGGGATACTTCATCGACAGTCGCACCCATGCTTTCAAGGACTTTCAATGCTGCCATGACAGATTGGCGTGCTTCCTCGCCGACACCTTCAGCAAGGTATTCTTTCGGCACGGCAATTCTTAAGCCTTTTACATCCCCAGTCAAAGCTGAAGCATAGTTCGGCACCTCAACGTCCGCTGACGTCGTGTCATTTGCATCCACCCCTGCAATGGCTTGTAAAAGGTAGGCATTGTCTTCAACATTGCGTGTGATCGGGCCGATCTGGTCAAGTGAAGAGGCAAATGCCACCAGACCGAAACGGGAAACGCGTCCATATGTAGGTTTTAATCCGACTGTTCCTGTAAAAGCTGCCGGCTGGCGGATTGATCCACCTGTATCGGATCCAAGAGAAAACGGGACTTCCCCCGCTGCAACAGATGCTGCTGAGCCACCTGAAGAACCGCCGGGAACTGTATCCAGATTCCATGGGTTGCTTGTCTTTTGGAACCCTGAGTTTTCATTGGAAGATCCCATTGCGAACTCATCCATGTTCAACTTTCCGATGGTTACCGTTTCAGCATCACGAAGCTTGTTCACCACTGTAGCATCATATACCGGATTAAAATTTTCAAGGATTTTACTCGCACATGTTGTACGAAGTCCTTTAGTCACGATATTGTCTTTGACTCCAATCGGCATTCCGAACAGCAAACCTTTTGCCTCGTCCGTACCGATTTTGTTATCCAATTCTTTTGCTTTTGCACGAGCATTTTCTTCATCAAGCGTCAAAAATGCTTTCACTTTGCCTTCAACCGCGTCGATTCTTTTGTAAGACTCGTCGACAAGGTCTGTTACAGATACTTCCTTCTTTTGCATTAACTCATGAAGCTCTGCTAATTTATGGTCGAATAATGACATCGAGTTTCCCTCCTATTCTAAAACAGATGGTACACGGACTTGTCCATCTTGGTGATCTGGTGCGTTTTTCAAGACTTCTTCCTGCGGCAATCCCTTTACAGGCTTATCTTCACGCATGATATTCTTCATTTCCAACACATGTGTTGTCGGGTCGATATTTTCTGTATCCAGCTCATTCAACTGCTCTGCAAAGCCGATGATGGCATCTAATTGAGTCGTGAACTTTTGTGCTTCTTCATCTGTTATCGCAAGACGGGCAAGGTGAGCCACATGCTTAACTTGATCTTCTGAAATTCTTGACATTCTCTTTCACCTCCGCAAATTTTCGAACACTAGCAATACTATTGATAATATCAAAATTTCAGCAGGAATGGCAACTAAGTGCCGCCATTTCGCTGTTATTTACAACTTTTTTTGCAAAGGGGACAGTTGCTTTAGCCATTTAACGCGCTAAGAGGGACTGTCCCTCTTAGCGCGTTAATGCGTTAAAGCTAACAACTGCTCACTTTAGAGATCTCTCATTTTATCATGATGGTCTTTTTTCTCCAAAAGTATAAGGCGGTGTTGAGTTTCTTCATTAATATAGAAGGAATTGCTTTAGTCTTGGCGAATTCCAAAGTGAGGTGATCATTATGAAAATTTTTACATATTATCAACAGGACGGAAGAGTTATTGACCGGTTCGACAGTAAGAATGCTGTCATTCACCCCCTTGTTAAATCAGAAAAGCCCTTCCAGATTGGCTGCATGTATCTAGGCCGAGGCAGCGTTCTCGGAATGCACGAGGCTAAGTGTCCGCAGTTGTTCATCGTCACGGACTGCAGCGGTTGGGTTCGGGTTGAAGGCGGAGAAAAAGTACCTGTTGAAAAGGGAACAGCTGTCTTTTGGGAAACCGGCGAAAACCATGAATCCGGCTCTGACACCGGCATGACAGCTATCGTGGCTGAAGGAGAAGAATTTGATCCCGAAAGATTTTTAGACTTAAAATAACCAAAAAAGCCTTCTGTTTAGTTCCCTAAGCAGACGGCTTTTTCTTTCCATTATTTAGTGGTAAGCTTAATTTCATCAACGAGCTTTTGAGGCGCACGGCTTCTATTTCAAGTATAGTTTATCCGGTGATTCCGCAACGCTTCTAATAGTATTTATCAAAGTAATGTTTATAAAGGCTCCTTTCTAATACTTTGTTGCTATTTATTATTAATTTCAATAGATATGGCCAGAATTCACAGAAATTATCCTGGTAACAAGAAAGAAAAGAGCTAATCACTTTGTCAGTGGGATAAGCCTTTGTACACGTGGGAAAAATCCAGCCCTTTGGATTTTTTCCGATAACAACGATCTATACCAAAACAACATATATAAAAGAAGGGATTCAATGTATAGCAAATTTTTATGGACCATTCTGATTGGTACCGGCGGGGGCCTGTTTTTCAGCTTGTTACACGTCCCCCTTGCATGGATGCTTGGTTCCATGACTGCCGTGTATGCTGCTGAGAAACTGACACCCCTTCAAGTGTACTGGCCGCCCGTTTTCCGTAACCTCGGGCTGATTATTATCGGGTATACGATTGGACAGTCTTTTTCAGAGGCTACGGTGATTGAAATCTTTCACCAGCTGCCCTGGATGATGTTTCTTACGGTTCTCCTTCTGTTATTCAGCACTATACTTGCCCTTTTGATCACCAAACTGACGGGCGTCAATTTGAAATCGACCATTACCGGGTGTATTCCCGGCGGATTGACACAGATGGTTGTTCTGGGTGAAGAGCTGGAGGATATTGATGTCACCGTCGTGACGATCATTCAGGTTGTCCGTTTGCTATCCGTCATTTTCATCGTGCCGTTCATGGCCTTCAGCCCGATTTTCCAAGGAGGCAAAGACGGAGCGGTCTCCGGGCCGGCAGCAGTGGATTTTTATCTGAGCTGGCCTCTTCTTATTCTCTCAGGGATTGCTGTGGTTTCGGCTATGCTGGCTGTTAAGCTGAAGCTTCCGACGCCAACTTTGTTAGGTCCCATTCTCGGGATCGGCATTTTATCTGTTACGGGTATAACGATTCCGCATATGCCGGACGCCGCTATCATTGCAGCGCAAATTTTCCTGGGAATTTACTTCAGTAGAATGATGAAGTTTGATGAAGGTTCAGGTTCGCTGACAAAATTTATCGGCCTGACCGCAGCGACGTCCGCTTTACTGGTCGCCTTTACCTTTGGACTGGGGGCTGTTCTTATGGCCTCTCACGACATCGCGTTCATTACTTCGTTTTTAAGCATGGCACCCGGCGGGATGGCTGAAATGGCACTTGTCGGCCAGGCGCTGCATGCCGACTTATCCATCATAACCGGATATCATCTATTCAGGATTCTGTTCATCCTTTTTGCGGTGCCCCTGATCCTTAAGTGGCTTTTCAAGCAGAAGATGTTTTCTGCAAAGTCTACAAAAGTTGATGCATGACGTTTGACTGTTGGCTTCAGCTGGCAAGCGGTCTCTGTTTCTCTCCTGGCAGTCGGGAAGAAATGGAAATGGACAAAAAAAACAGGGCGGTACACACACCGTCCTGTTTTCATTTGAACAATTTTGCGAAGAGCGATTTCTTTTTTGTTTTTGGCCGGGAAGATTTTATCGCCGGCTTGTCTTCAATGTAGATTTCTTCTTTATCGATGGCATGCCCGTAGGCGAGCACCAGTCCGATATCCGTGTTGTGCTCCTTATTCGTTACCATTGTATAGTGGATGCTGTATTTTTCTGCCAGTTTAATATACTTCGAAAGGTACGTATAGCTCATATTTCCATTCAGGTAGAGGTGAGCTTCCTTGTGTTCTTTCATTAATATTTCCACCTGTGGCAAGATGGACTTTTTTCTTACTTGCTTTTGCAAAAGGGCCAATACGATTCGTTCCCGGATCGTACCCAAAAATTTTCGGCGCTCATCCGGCTTCGTCTGCTTCTGTCCGTAAATTCCCTGCTGCAAATAATCCTCCACACCAGGCCTTTCCACGTCCTTCACCTCCACAATGTTCCTCTTGAGTTCCCTACACTATATGTCAGAGGGGTAAAAAATGCAATTACAAGGGGTTTCTCTGTACCATAAGTAATTCTTCCGTTCTGGAGATAACCTCCTCACCAATCCTCTTATACCCTTCGTCATTGGGATGAAAAAGGTCTTCCGATAAATATCGGCTTGTATCCTCTTCAAACAAGTGCTGGATGGAAATGAACGTTGTGTTAGAATACATCTCCAATAAATTTTTCGTCGCTATATTCCAGGAACTAATGATTTCATCAAACTCTTTCACCTCTGACAAGGATTCAAAAACCGGATTGAAAATACCGACAAAATATACAGGGACATCCTCATTCAGGAGACGGATGGCTGACATAATTTTTCGGAGGTCCGACTTGAAGTTCTCTTCCCCCTTGGTAAAATCACCTATCGTCAGGTCCAGGAAATTGTGGTTAAATATCGACACCAAGTCATTGCCTCCAAGAGTCATGAACAGGACATCCGCCTGTTTGATGTCGCTTTGCAGATTAGGATCTTCCAGCATTTTGATTAAATGGCGGGCTTGAGCTCCGTACACCCCATGGTTGACCAAAACGACCTCTTCATTTTTTCTCTCATAAAACATTTTTATTTGGTCTAAGTAGCCTTTAGCCTCTTCACTTCCCGTCCCAAGCGTAAGAGAATCCCCGATTCCGACAATCGCAAAGCTGTCATGACTGATTCCGCTAGGCTTAATTTCAATATCAGGCATCATATAATCGAAAGCTACTTTTTCCAAGTAGTATGTGTTGTCATCTTCAACTGATCTCCTTTCAACGACCTCTGAAAAAACGGCGGTCTCATCAACCAGGACATCCTCTTTTTGGGAGGGTGCCGGAGAACTTATAGAAGTAGGAAAAAGGCTGAATACAGCAAGCGTCACCATCATAGCAGTACTCAGGAATATGAACACCAATTTCATGCTGATACCGTCCTTTTTAGTAAATTGAATTTGACCATGGAAGCCATCATTCGACAGTAGCAGTATCGGCTTGTGCTTACCCCTTTAATACGTGTAAACGCATAAAAAAGCGCCTGCATGGGGCAGACGCCTGGTTCTCTTATAACAATGCGTTATTCTTGCTCGTTCAATTCCTCTTCAGCTTCATCGATCGCTTCGTTCGCTTCTTCCTCTACAGCCTCTTCTGTTGATTGAGCCGCATCCTCGATTTCTTCACCTGCATCTTCAGCTTCTCGCTCAAGATCGTTTACTTCTTCTTCGGCTTCATTTATGCCTTGTTCCGTTTCCTGTTCTACTTCTTCAAAGTTGTCAGAAGCCCCATCATCAGAACACCCCGCCAGGAAAAGGCCGGCTGCCATTGGAACTGCTGCTAATAAATTTCGTTTTTTCATTGTCCATTCCTCCTAGTTTTGTGCTTTAGTAAATTAATACCCGGGTTCTGATGGTTAAAACATTTCTCCATAAAGGCCTGGGGGTAAACTCAAATCTAGACACCAATAAAAAAACCGCCCATCACTGAATGATGGACGGTTTTAAAGATTGATTATTTTGTTACGTCGTTTGCTACTGCTGTATCAAATTCAGATTGAATTTCTTCGCTTGGCTGCGGGCCAACCTTAGAGAAGATCAAGATGGCAATAGTCGCAAGGATGAAACCTGGTACGATTTCATAAAGATCTGTTCCAAGTTCCGGCCAGATAACGACTGTCAAGGCTCCGACAACCATACCTGCAAGAGCACCGTTGCGGGTCATGCCTTTCCAGAACAGGGCCAACAAGATGACCGGACCGAATGCTGCTCCAAATCCTGCCCACGCATAACTTACAAGGTCGAGGATGCTGGACGCATTTTCGTTCGCAGGATTGGCTTGGAATGCAAGCAGAACAGCGACTAATGCGATAAGGATTACTCCCAGGCGTCCAACCCATACCAATTCTTTGTCAGAAGCATTCTTGCGGATGATCGCTTTGTAGAAATCCTCTGCAAGCGCACTCGAAGAAACAAGAAGCTGGGAATCGATTGTACTCATGATAGCTGAAAGGATCGCCGCTAATAGAATACCAGACACCCATGGGTTGAATAGTACGTCAGTGAATAAGATGAATACTTTTTCAGAATTATCAGCTGCATCTGTGATCAATGGCGCATCAGCGAAGTAGGCAATACCTGCAAGACCTACCAATACTGCCCCCACCATAGCAAGGATCATCCACGTCATACCGATCCAGCGTGCTTTCGGTACATCTTTAGTAGATTTTAAAGCCATAAAACGAGTGATGATGTGAGGCTGTCCAAAGTAGCCAAGTCCCCAAGCTGCCAGTGAAATGATACCAATGCCTGTCATTCCGGCAAACGCACTCATGTAATCAGGATTGATTGTATTCACCTGATCCACAGTATTTCCCCAGCCGCCTACTTCCGTGATCGCTACGATTGGAGCAACGATCAAGGCAAGGAACATCAGGATACCCTGGATGAAGTCCGTCCAGCTGACCGCAAGGAATCCTCCAAGGAAAGTGTAAGAAATGATGACAATTGCACCGATTAGAAGTGCAGTATTGTAACTCATGTCAAATGATTCCTGGAAGAGTACCGCTCCACCTACAAGCCCAGATGAAGTATAGAACGTAAAGAAGATTAAAATAACTAATGCAGAAACCACACGAAGGATGCGTGACTTGTCTTTAAAACGATTTTCAAAGAAATCTGGTACAGTGATCGAATCATTTGCTACTTCTGTATAAGAGCGTAAGCGGGAAGCAACGAACCTCCAGTTTAAGTAGGCACCTACTACTAACCCAAGTGCCAGCCAGATTGATCCAAGACCTGCAGAATAGGCATACCCCGGCAAACCTAATAAGAGCCATGAACTCATATCGGAAGCTCCGGCACTTAGTGCAGCGACTCCCGGCCCTAAACTGCGTCCTCCCAGGACATAATCAGATAAATTACTAGTTAATCTGTACGAAATAATACCAATTGCTAACATACCAACTAAATACACAATAAATGTAACTAAAGTAGCTGTTTCCATGTTTTGTCTACATTCTCCTTCCAAATTTTTAATGTTTTTTGTTATTGAAATTCTAAGATGATTTGCTGCTTTTTGCACTTTGACGCTCTTATTTACCCTATGCATCTCACTTGTAAACTTATTCATAGAGATTCCTTCGGCTGAAGGTCTTGAACAAGTTCGCCGGCCTGGATAACTTTACAACATTAACAATCGTAACATAAAACAAATCGGCTATCATTAGGAATTTTCAGAATATAATTTTATAACTGGTTATTTATGCACTATAAATGCATAAATAAATATATGAAAGCGCTTCCCTTATCATATATATTCAGAAAAATTTATAAAATTAAATTCATAAATTGTTCAAATATACCTATTGCAAACCAGGCAAAAAGGCTGACCTCTCTCCTTCAAAGTGACTATTGAATGACTTTTAATCAACTATCTTTTTACTTTTGCAACCAGCTTCCGGCATTGTTTCCACCCTGTTTTTTAGCGGGTATTGACGAAAATATTTTGCCCCACCCCGCAAAATTTATGCATTTCCCTCTCAGAAAATTTTTGGTCCGGCTTTCCGTCGGGATACCGGCAACCAGAACAAAAGAGCAAATCTTTAACTCGTTAAATCGCTAAAAGGGACAGTCCCTCTTAGTGCATTAACGTGTTAAAGAATGTATTTGTCCAAGAGCCCGGAGGTGACTATCTCCCGCGGAGACTTAGTCTCTGGCCCTAAAGCGATCCTGCGGGCTTATTCTTTTTCAAACCACAAAAAAGACCAACCCAAAAACAGGCCGGTCTTTCAAAATCATTCATAAATGTGCACAAAGGGTTCACTTTGCTGGTTCAGAACGATTAACGATTCTACTCCATCCGCCGAAGTGATTTCGATCTCCACATCCATTTCTTTGGGGAACAATTCAGCAGCAAGCTCAGCTGTATACTGCGTGAAACCGATTGTTTCCGCTTTGCCGTTGAATTGAATCGGGATGTCGATATCCAAGCTTTCGATTTGGTCGTCTTTGTAAAAAGCATAGCCGACTACGCCGACATAATTCGGAAAGTAGTTTTCAATTTTTTCTCTAAATTTATTAAAAACGTTCATATCTTCAGGGTGAGCTTTTTCAGCCTGTTCAGATGGAAAGAAGTAATGTTCTTCGTTTAAATTCTCCCAATCACTGATCGAGGCACTTCCCGCATCGACTGTGGCGTAGGCAAAATAATTTCCCGGGGTGACAGAGTCCTTGCTCGATTGTTCATAGAGGGCAATGGTGATCGGGATACCTTCAAGCTCTGGTCTTTCCCTAAGCCTGCTGATCACTTTCTGGGCAAGTTGTGTCCCTTTCTGCCGTACTTCTTCATGACTTATATCGGTCCTCCTGGTTTCACCGGTTTTCTGATCCTGATAATAGGAAACAGAATTAAGCGCCAAACCTACAGCCACACCAGCAAGCTGGATCTTGTTGCCTTCCACCTTTTCCAAATAGTTATGCTCGATCATATGGGCAAGGTAGATAGGCGTATCCTTTTCTTCACCAGGTGTGTTTTCAACAGGGTTAAGGCCGACATTTTGATCTTCCGTTAACCCTTTTTCTTTTAATTGCTCACTCGTGAATTTTCTGTTCAGCCAGGATTGAATCGTTTCTTTATCGAGAATTTGGCCTTCTTTAAACAGGTATTGGTCAGTTGAATAAGCATTTTTTGCGATTCTGGCCAATCCTGATTCAAATACCTCTATGTCATAACGGGATTGCAGGTTATTGACGACCATCCCTCGCGTATCCGTCGATTCATATGGCAGCAATGTTTTATAGTACTCATTTGAAATCTGGTAATTAGGAATGATCGCTTTTTCCGTTTGCTGATTTTCATCTTCTTCTACCACTTGTTCCTGTTTTTCAAAAGCGGGGGCACAGCCGCTCAGCATCAGAGCCGCTGCCCCTGCCGCCAACCATTTCTTCATCTGATTCCTCCACCTTTAACGGTTAAGTTCTTCAATCAGCTTCTCTTCGTCCCATATCTCTATTTGCAGTTCCTGCGCCTTGGACAGTTTTGAACCGGCATCTTCCCCGGCAATCAAAAGATCCGTTTTCTTACTGACAGATCCGGTCACTTTACCGCCAAGTTCCTCGATTTTCTGCTTAGCTTCATTTCGGCCGAGTTGTTCAAGTTTCCCAGTAAGGACAACCGTCTTGCCGGCAAAATAAGAATCGACCTCTTCCGCTTTCACAGGTTTAGGACCATTGTATTCCGTGTTGACCCCTGCCTCTTTAAGTTCGAGGATCAGTTCCATCACTTCTTCTTTTTCAAAGTATGCGACCACCGCATCTGCCATCTTGTCGCCAATTTCATTAATGGCCGTCAGCTGATCTTTTGATGCGTTGCTAAGGTTATCGATGTTCTCGAATTCCTGGGCAAGGGTTTTGGCTGCTTTAGCTCCGACATGGCGGATCCCCAAGCCGAATAATAAGCGTTCTAGGGAGTTTGACTTCGATGCTTCGATAGCGTTCAGGAGGTTATCCACCGATTTCTCGCCCATTCTTTCCAGCTGTAAGAGCTGCTCCCTTTCGAGGCGGTAGATATCGGCTACGTCCACAATCAACCCTTCTATAAACAGCTGGCTGATCACTTTTTCGCCAAGACCGTCAATATTCATCGCATTCCTGGAGACGAAGTGGATCAAGCCTTCCCTGATCTGCGCCGGACACTTAGGGTTGATACAGCGGAGGGCAACCTCTCCTTCAAGCCTCACCAGTCTGCTTCCACACTCAGGACAGTTTTCCGGCATGCGGAAATCCTGCTCATCACCGGTACGTCGCTCTTCCAGGACGTTCACGACTTCCGGTATGATGTCCCCTGCCTTTTTGACAACAACGTAATCACCGATTTTGATGTCCTTTTCCCTGATCAGGTCTTCATTATGCAGGGAAGCGCGCTGTACAGTCGTCCCAGCAACTCTGACCGGCTCAAGAATGGCGGTCGGTGTCACAACACCCGTCCGGCCGACACTCAGTTCGATGTCCTTTAGACGGGTAACAACTTCTTCAGCCGGAAATTTATAAGCAATCGCCCATCTCGGACTCTTCGCGGTGGTACCAAGCTCCTGCTGCAGTTGAAGGGAATCGACCTTGATGACGATGCCATCGATGTCATACGGAAGATTTGGACGCTTCTCGACCCATCCTTCCACGTATTGGATGACTTCATCGATATTGCTGCACTTTTTCCTCTCTCGATTGGTTTTAAAGCCAAGGTTATCTAAAAGATCAAGTCCTTCACTATGCGAGACCACACCTGTTTCGCCGACATCGGCAATGGAATACAAGTAAATATCGAGGTTCCGGGAAGCGGCAATCCGAGGGTCGAGCTGCCGTAAAGATCCGGCTGCCGCATTACGCGGATTCGCGAACGGCTCTTCTTCCTTTTCTTCCTTCGCCTTATTCAGGGCCTCGAACGAGCTTTTAGGCATGAACGCTTCGCCTCTTACCTCCATTGTGAGAGGTTCAGGGATACGGAGCGGGATCGACTTAATGGTTTTCAGGTTTGCGGTGATATCCTCACCGATCGTTCCGTCTCCCCTTGTCGCCCCCTGGCGGAAAAGGCCGTCTTCATAGCGGAGGGAGACCGCGAGCCCGTCAATTTTCAGTTCACATACGTAGGAATAGTCCTCTCCAGCCGCCTGACGGACTTTACGGTCAAAGTCCCTCAGGTCATCTTCGTTAAAAGCATTGCCAAGACTGAGCATCTGCGTTCTGTGCTGAACTTTTTCAAAAGCTTCAAGCGTATTGCCGCCCACCCTCTGTGTCGGTGAGTCGGCTGTTCTCAGTTCAGGGAACTCTGTTTCGATGGCGATCAGCTCATTCATGACACGGTCATACTCGGCATCGGGCACCGACGGCTTGTCCAGCACATGATATTCATAATTATATTGATTTAAAAGATTATGAAGTTCAGCAACTTTTTGTTCTGCGCTTTTGATATCCACTATAACAGCCCTTTCTCTTACATATTAAACTTTTTCGACAGGAGCAAACTTTGCTAATAAGCGCTTGATGCCTGTCGGGCTAGGGAACGCGATATCAAGTTCCATCCCGTCACCGCTGCCTTTAACGCTGACAACCGTGCCGGTACCCCATTTTTTATGTGCCGCTCTGTCACCGACCTGCCAAGAGATCCCTTCTCCGCCGGTTGTCGTTGGTACAGGGCGGGAAACAGGTTTCCTTCTCGCCGGCTGCTGTGTCCTTGAAGCAGCGGCTGCCCCGCCTGTGGAAAACGGGCTTCTCTTTTCAGGTTCGAAGTTATCAATGAGATCCTCCGGAATTTCTGCAATGAACCTGGAGACAGGATTCATTTTCGTCTGTCCGAATAATGTTCTCATTTGAGCATTCGTCAGGAATAACTCCTCTTCCGCCCTCGTGATGCCCACATAAGCGAGACGGCGTTCTTCCTCCATCTCTTCTTCATCCATAAGTGACCGGCTGTGCGGGAAGACGCCTTCCTCAAGCCCCATCAGGAAGACGACAGGGAATTCCAGTCCTTTCGCAGCATGCAGCGTCATTAAGATAACGGCATCCTGCGGCTGTTCATCATCGTCAAGCTTATCGATATCGGCAACCAGCGCAAGATCGGTAAGGAATGCGACCAGTGATTTATCGTCATTGCTGTCTTCAAAGCTCTTTGTAACAGATAAGAACTCGTCGATGTTTTCGAGCCTGCTTTGTGCTTCAATCGATTTTTCCGCTTTCAGCATTTCCCTATAGCCGGATTTTTCAAGAATTTCTTCTACCAGCTCTGTGACAGAAAGGTATTCCTGCATCTGGGTATAACCTTTCACAAGATCCTTGAATTCAATGACCGATTTTGTGATTTTCGGACTCAAGCCGATAAAATCAGCTTCCTCCAAGGCCTGCATCATGGACAGGTCATTCATGGCTGCGTAATTCGCGATTTTATCTAAAGAAGTCGAACCGATGCCCCGTTTTGGTACGTTGATGACACGGCGCAAGCTTATATCATCATCAGGGTTTGCGATCAACCTTAAGTAGGCCAGGATATCCTTGATCTCTTTACGGTCGTAGAACTTGACGCCTCCTACGATGCTGTATTCAATATTGGATTTTAGAAGGATTTCCTCCATTACACGGGACTGAGCATTTGTACGGTAAAGGATGGCGAAATCGGAGAATTTCCGCTTGCCGCTATCCGTCATTTCTTTGATTTTTCCGGCAACAAACTGCGCTTCCGACTGCTCGCTGTCTCCTCTGTAATAGGTGATCTTCTCACCCTGGGTATTTTCCGTCCAGAGGTTCTTCGGCTTACGGTTGGAGTTCTTCTGGATGACATCATTGGCCGCATGCAGGATTGTTTTGGTCGAGCGGTAGTTCTGCTCTAGTAAAATGACATTGGCTCTCGGATAATCTTTTTCAAAAGACAGGATATTCGCGATATCCGCTCCGCGCCAGCGGTAAATCGACTGGTCGGAGTCCCCGACGACACAAAGGTTCTGAAAGCGGGATGCCATCATTTTCACAAGCATATACTGCGCTCTATTCGTATCCTGATACTCATCCACGTGGATGTACTGAAATTTTCTTTGATAAAATTCAAGTACTTCAGGCACACGCTGGAATAATTGAATCGTCGTCATGATTAGGTCATCAAAGTCGAGGGCCTGGTTTTTGCGAAGACGCTTCTGATATTCTTCATACACATCGGAGACGACATTATCAAAATAGCTTCCGGCGTCTTTAGAAAACTCTTCAGCCGTTTTCAATTCATTTTTAGCTGATGAAATGGATCCCAGAACGGATCTTGGATCAAATTTCTTCGGGTCGATGTTTTTGTCTTTCAGGATTGACTTGATGACGGATAACTGGTCCGTGGAGTCAAGGATTGTGAAGTTTCGATTGAAACCGATGCGGTCGATGTCACGTCTTAAAATCCGGACACACATCGAGTGAAAAGTGGAAATCCAAATTTCCTCTGCTACTCCCCCCAGGATGTTTCCGATCCTGTCTTTCATTTCCCTTGCTGCTTTATTTGTAAAAGTAATCGCCAGAATGTTGTAAGGATTGACTCCCTTTTCAACCATGAGATAGGCGATACGGTGTGTCAGCACACGGGTCTTCCCCGAACCTGCACCTGCCATAATTAAGAGCGGGCCTTCTGTTGCTTTCACCGCCTCCGCCTGCTGCGGATTCATTCCATTTAATAATCGATCTGTTAAAAATTGCATTTTATTTTCCACCACCATAACGAACATTTGTTCTTATTATATCAACATTTGCTTTGTATATGAAGGGATTTACTACTGAGGATTTCCGCTCCAGGGTGCACTACTCCGCTCCAATCAACATTTGACTTTAGTAAAACAATAAACACGAGAAAAATTCCTTGTTAAATATCCTTGTGCAAGGACATAAATATATATTTATATTACTTCATTTCACTGCCTCAACAGTTTTTAAAGCCGCGCTGAGGTCATCATACAGGATATTCCCGACGACGATGACGTCTGCATATTCTGCCATTTCTTTTGCCTGTTCGGGCGTTTTGATGCCCCCGCCATAGAAGAGCGTGGAGTTTTCCAGCACCCGCGCTGTTTCGCGGACATATTCAATATCCCCGTATGTGCCGCTGTATTCCAAATAGAAGATGGGAAGGTGAAACATCTTTTCGGCCATCATCGCGTAAGCAGCTACATCTTCTTTTGTCAGATCTGTCTTGGCTCCCGTCAATTCCGCCGCTTTGCATTCACTGTTCAGTATGCAGTAGCCTTCCACCAAAATTTCATCCCAGTCCATAATCTCCCCGTACTCTTTTACCGCCTGGTGATGAAGGCCTTTCAGCCACATCGGATCGTCACTGTTCAAGACGGTCGGGATAAAATAAAAATCAAAACCCGGCGTAAGAGATTCCATATTGCTGACCTCAAGAGCGCACGGCACAGTATACCTTCTGACTCTGGCCATCAAATCGAGGACACCTTCCAGGGTGACATTATCGGTCCCTCCTATGATCACCGCATCCGTCCCGGATTCACAGATTTTCTCCAAGTCATCATCGCTGATCTCCTTGGCAGGATCGAGCTTAAATACATGGTGCCACTCTCTGACATCGTACATCCTTACATCCTCCAATTCTTTCAATTCCATTAAAACATTATACCATTCCTGCCGCCAATTAACGAGGGAGCCGTGAAGGGTGGAAGTGGTTTCTGTTTCCAATTATAAGCAGCGAAGCGTCCCTTCAACACTTTAAAGCGCTGAAAGGGACTGTCCCTTTTGCCGCGTTAATACGTTACCACACTAAGAGGGACTGTCCCTCTTAGTGTGGTAACGCGGTAAAGTGACACAACAAAAGAAGGACTGCCTGAGCTGTGTCGCTTGTGGCAGTCCTTCTGATTTCACCGCACTAATGACTCTCGGCGGTACAATATATTATTCTTCTTCTTTTCTATCCCCTACGCGGTCCAATACCATTTGGTAGGCGTCGTTTCCATAGTTGAGGCAGCGTTTCACACGGGAAATCGTTGCTGTGCTGGCACCGGTTTCCGCTTCGATTTTATGGTATGTTTTACCTTCTTCAAGCATTCTTGCAACTTCCAGACGCTGTGCCAGTGACTGAATTTCGTTGATCGTCGCAAGGTCATCAAAGAAACGATAGCACTCATCGATATCTTGCAGGGACAAAATCGCATTGAAAAGCTGGTCCAATTCTTTACCTTTAATTTTATTGATTTGCATGATCATTTCTCCTTCTATTCAATTATTGTATTGTAACGGATTCTGCTAACCCTGGATTTTCAGGTATGATATTGATCCATGTTTTTCCCGGGACGAAACGGGCATCCCCGGCCGGCACAATTCTTCCGTCTTTGTTTTCCCATTGTACTTTTAACAATTTGCCGTGCTGAAGCAGGTAGGCATTCCCTCCAGATGCAAGGTCAATTTCCCTGCGTCCTGCGTCATCGACAACTTCATGCTTTGCTTCCACAATAAAGATGTTATCCAATAGGACCGGCTCATCTGTATCATAATCTGTCAAAGGTTCTCCTGCAGATATTCTGCTGTATTTCTCTGTTCCCTGATTATACTCATATACCGGGGAAAAGGAAGGATGATCGTAGTAAGACACTTCAACTGAAGCTGCGTCTTCCCCAGATACTTCTTCAGATTTTACAAAGTCCAGCGGTGCCGGAGGGATATCCATTTCAGCACCGACCTTCTCGGCCCCTCTTTTGATATTCTCAAATGAGATATAGGAATTATGAGGCGCCACACGGAAATCCGCCCGCTGGAATAAGGATCCGTCATACTCCATGCCATTGATATTGTCGACAGTCCCTCCTGTCAGCAACCGCTTGGCCTCCGGACTGTATCCGTGAGCTACGAAAAAACTGTCGTATCCTTGTCCTAATTCAATGAAATAGTCACGCGCACTTCTGACCGGTCCCACTTTCTCAGGCTGTTCACTTTGGAACAAGGCGATAAACCGTGTCACATTCCCTTCGGCCAGCACCTCATAGACAATATCCGCTTTATCAAGTCCTGACTGCGGGCGTGCTTTAGGGTGGTTGTTGACAACCACCGCCACCGCCCTCTGATCAGCTTCTTCTTCTGTGCCAATCCCGGTCAGCGGAAATTGATAAGGCGATTCCGCCGCTTCTTCATTTGTATCCTGCTTGGCAGCATCGCTTTGTTCCGTATTATTTTCTGCCGTGTTATCATTAGTTTCAGTTGCTTCGTTATCAGAACTGCATGCTGTCAGCAGTAAAGCGGTCATGGCCGCTATCGCAGTTTTTTTCCACATCTAAACATTACACCCCTAAACCAAACGTATTCCTTACTTTAATATTTTAACGCATTATCGTGGGAAAGAGTACCGTTTTCTTCATAACATCATAGATTCCCCGCTGTGTAACCCGGATGTATGGCAGATGTGTTGACTGCAGAAATAAAAGTGTGTAAACAGGATCATTGAAAGAGTACCCTCTTTCAAATAAAAGGTCCTTCATTTTTCTCTCTTCATCAATCAATACTTCCATCCTGCTTTCCGACATGATTCCTCCGACGGTCAGCGGAATCTCATGAAGAATCTCCTGGTTTTCACTCAACACAATTCCTCCGCCGGCTTCCTTCATCCTGTTAAAAGCATGCATCATATCCCTTTTATCTTTTCCAATTACAATGATATCGCCTGTATTTGAAAACGAAGATGCGAACCCTTTCACATGGGTGGCAAAACCTTTCAGCATTGTGCTGATCCGCCATTTGCCCTTTCTGTCAATCAACATCAGGAAGCATTCATCATGACTCTCGGACAGGGTTGTTTCTGAAGCGTCAATTCCTACTGAATAAGGCTTCGTAATGACTTCATTGACCATCTGTATTCCGAACGGCATGGAGAACTGCAGATCATCATAGGTTAAGTCCCATTGAAGTTTCAACGGCTCCAGCCCAAACTTTTTCCAGTCAGGCGGCGGCACATCCGCCGGCTTCCCTTGAAAGTCCTTCACCCATTCTCCTTTTGACAAGACCGCAGCAGGTGTCGGCTGCTCTTTGCTGTTCAAAAAATTGATATTTGCGACCCTGCCGGCGGCAATCATTCCATGATGATGGGAAATCCGGTAATGCCGGGCAACATTGTAGCTCGCCATATGATAAGCCTCAATCAGAGGGATGCCGCTTTCAATGGCCTTAGAGATCAGATCATCGAGTACACCTTTTTCATAAAAGCCAGGGGTCGAACCGTCAGTTGT
Source organism: Rossellomorea sedimentorum (assembly GCF_046237645.1). Classification (GTDB taxonomy): domain Bacteria; phylum Bacillota; class Bacilli; order Bacillales; family Bacillaceae_B; genus Rossellomorea; species Rossellomorea sedimentorum. Next base: position 359,820 of record NZ_CP143546.1, on the reverse strand, counting down.
GAGCATCATCTCACTATAATTTTCTATTTCATATTCCTTTAACTCTGTCAGAAGATTATCAAGGTCAGGTCTAATGGACGAATTCCTTAATGTTACAGCCAAGCCTTGCATCAATCTCATGTATACATCTTTTCCGGTCATGGCTTCATGGTCGCCGTCAATCCCCAGCAGCGCCAGTTTGCACAGTGTTTTTTCCGAAGCACCTGGCAGGTGACCTTCCAAAACCTTATTCATCCTCTTGGCTTCCTGCATCAAATGAAGAATCATATCATCTCCGTCCAGCAGTCTTGGCCAGGAGGTCAATTCTCCTCCCTGCACGACATCCTCATGGCTGAGCCAGGACTTCACTTCATTATGGGAAAAGACGGTCTCTTCCCTCTGCATTTCAGTCTGCGAATCGAACCGTGCCCACCAGAACATTGAAAAAGGCAGTTTCTTCATTTCATCCAATAAAGAAAACGCTTTCTTTTTGTTCATCAATAAAAACAGCATAAGGTTGTCATTGATGAAAGTCGTGGTTCCGGTCTGAGATGCATAATGGGCAAAAGAATGGGGATTATAAAGTTGAAACGGGTGCACATGAGGTTCTATATAGCCAGGGACCAGGTAGTGTTGACTGCAATCCGTCACTTCACACCCATCAAGATTCTCAGGGAGTTGATCCCCACAGTATATGATTCGGTCCTGATATATCCAAATGTGGGAAGTGACCCACTTCTTCAAGACTGAGTGCAGATATACTGCATTTTTCAAAATTTTTGTCGGCTTCAAGTCGCCGTTGATAACATCTATATGTTCACGCAGCTGCTTGTTTTTCCATCTGTATCGTTGTACCAATTATGAACACTCCTCTATGTAGAGACTTCAATCATTCTTTGGTAATCAGCTTAAAAGTTATTAATTATTAATGTTATCACAGATTGGACTTTAACGCATTAAAGTTTTACAGAAAGAGTGTGGAAAAATTGTAAGGAGGAAATTACATGAAGGTTACACAAAACATCGGCATTGTTAATGCCCTGATCAGAATTACGGTAGGATTTACCGTCCTTTCTTGGGCTACAGCAAAACTGGTCAAAATGCCTTGGAGAGACTCATACTTATGGATGGCGCTGCTTGGGGGAATGAAAGTCGGAGAAGGAATCCTCCGCTTCTGCCCGATCACTGCCATGTTTGAAAACCAGGATTCAGCAGCAAACGGACCAAAAGAAGGTAAAAGCATGCTGAACCTCGCCTCGCTGTTAAAAGGAAACAACAGCGGCGGTTCCAATCAGAAAACAGCAGACATCGACAGCGATGAACAACCAAAAGATCTGCCGGACCTGCCTTATAACCCGTCGTAAACCGAGGCGCTTTAACGCACTACCGTACTAAGAGGGACAGTCCCTCTCAGTACGGTAACGCGGTACCGCGCTATAGGGGACTGTCCCTCTTAGCGCTTTAAAGCGGTAAATCAGGCAGCAATAAATTGAAAACAGGGTGTCCATTCCGGGCACCCTGTTGTTCCAAATTAATATATTGGAGTGATTAATATGTTTTGGGAATATGTTCTTGATATGTCTTATGTTCTTGTATCTGTTATCGGCGGAATCATCGCCATCCTTTATGTGTTTATTCGGAAAGGACGGAAGAAGCGCGTTCGATAGCCCGGCGCCCGATATCCTTCCGGTAAAACAGGCCTTCGATATCCAAATGGCGGATTTCACTGTACACTTTGTCCAGCGCTTTCTCCAACTCTTGCTGTTTTGAAGCAACGAGCAGGACCCGTCCCCCGTTGGAAACCAGGCGGCCATCGTCATCAAGAGTGGTTCCTGCATGATATACAAGCGTATCTCCCTGCAAGTTCTCAAGTCCTTTAATAGGAACGGATTTCTTATAAGTTTCCGGATACCCTTCCGCCGCAAGTACGACACCCGCAACGCTTTGCTCATCCCAGTTCAGAGAAACCTCATCGCCTTCGCAAAGGCTGTATAGAACTTTTCCAAGGTCTGACTGGAGCCTAGGCAGGACCACCTGCGTTTCAGGGTCGCCAAAGCGGGCGTTGAATTCAATTACCTTAGGGCCTTGAGCTGTTAAAATTAATCCAGCATAAAGGACACCCTTAAAGGATCTTCCTTCTGCCATCATCGCTTGCGCCGTCGGGAGTAAAACAGTCCGGACCGCTTCGCTGATGACCTCCACGCCTATATGAGGAACCGGTGAATAAGCGCCCATCCCGCCTGTATTCGGCCCCTGATCGCAATCAAAAGCCCGCTTATGGTCTTGAGCCGCTTCCATCGGATACACATTAATACCATCGACTAATGCCATCAATGAAAATTCTTCTCCTTCTAAAAATTCTTCAATGACAACCTTTGCCGACGCCTCCCCAAACTTTTCCTGAAGAAGCATGTCTTCAAGTGCAGTTAAGGCCTCTTCTACTGTCTGGGCAACCACCACGCCTTTTCCGGCAGCCAAGCCATCCGCTTTTATGACAATCGGTGCTCCCATCTTCAGGACGTATTCCTTGGCGCTTTCAAAATCGGTGAACGTCTCGTAGGCAGCTGTCGGAATGCTGTACTTTTTCATCAACTCTTTGGCAAATGACTTGCTTCCTTCAATAACGGCCGCTTGCTTGTCAGGTCCGAATACTCGCAGCCCGGCTTCAGTGAACGCGTCGACAATCCCGCCCAAAAGCGGTATCTCCGGGCCCACTACCGTCAAGTCCACTTCGTTTCCTTTTGCAAACTTGATCAATGCATCAAAATCCATTTCCTCAATATCTATTGTATGTACCACTTCTGCTATTCCGGCATTTCCAGGAGCACAGTAAACTTTGTCAACGCTCAAGCTTTTTTGCAAAGCATCGCAAAGTGCATGCTCTCTTCCGCCGCGCCCGATCACAAGTACGTTCATTTTGACACCCCTTTTTTATGGAAAAAATGCATGGCTGCACCCTTTTAATATTTTGTAAGATGGATTGGCAGGCGTCTTAGTGTCGAAAATTGTTGGTTGGTCGATAAATCGGGATAATCGCTGATAAAACGCCATAATCGCCGATAAATCCGAATAACCGCTGATAAATCGAAGCCAGTGGAGGCCGCTTGAAAGGAAACCACTCACCACTGGCCGTCAAATCAGCAAATTGGTTGATATTCGACACGGAGCCGCCGTTATTTGACAGACAGCGGTCGATATCCGACACAATTACGCCAATTAGCCGATTACTTCCCGGAATGGAAGCTGTCTCCGGCCGACCACTCCTACCTGCAGGGCGATTTCCGGCACAAGACCGTCGTTATTCGACAGACACCGATCGATTTCCAACAAAGAACGGCCGTTACCCGGTAAACACCAGTCAAGCAAGATCCGCACCATCGCGGCCCTTCCCACACCACGGAAACAAGTCGCTTTCCGACACAACCACCCAACTAAACAGCACTACCCCTATAATTCAATCAATGTTTAAAGTGACGAACTCCCGTCATGACCATCGTAATGCCATATTCATCCGCTTTTTTGATGGAGTCCTCATCACGGATCGATCCTCCCGGCTGGATGATGGCGGTGATGCCCGCTTTGGCAGCAGCTTCAACCGTATCGTCCATTGGGAAGAATGCATCAGATGCCAAGGCGGCTCCTTCTGCTTTAACGCCGGCCTGCTCCAGGGCAATTTTGGCGGCACCGACACGGTTCATTTGTCCAGCGCCAACCCCAAGTGTCATATTTTTATCCGCCACGACAATGGCGTTCGATTTTACATGTTTTACGACTTTCCAGCCAAGCTTCATCGCTTCCCACTCTGCTTCCGTCGGCTCACGCTTGGTTGCCACTTTTACGTCAGCATCCTCGAGTGTGAACGCATCGTCTTCCTGAACCAGCAGCCCGCCTTCAATGGAGACAAGTTTGTCTTCCACTTTCTTGGCTGTCTCAAATGGGACTGTCAGCAATCGGATGTTCTTTTTGCCTGTCAGAATTTCCATAGCCCGATCCGTGAACGCCGGGGCAATGATGATTTCAAGGAAAATCTCGTTCAAACGAAGTGCAGTTTCTTCATCGACAGCACGATTCAAGGCTATGATTCCGCCGAAGATGGATGTGGAATCCGCTTCATAGGCTTTCACGAAGGCTGCCTCGATTGTCTCGCCAGTTCCGACACCGCATGGGTTCATATGCTTTACGGCAACGGCAGCAGGCTCATCAAACTCTTTGATGATTTGCAGAGCTGCGTTGGCATCGTTGATATTGTTATAGGATAGTTCTTTTCCATGAAGCTGTCTCGCCATGGCCACAGAGTATTCGGAACCAAGCGGCTGCTTGTAGAAGGAGGCTTTCTGGTGAGGGTTCTCACCATATCTCAGAGTCTGCTTCAATTCATAGGTAACCGTCAGGGCCTCAGGATGTTCTTCACCGGCAAGGTCTGTCATGAATTGTGAAATGTAGGCATCATACGCTGCTGTGTGACGGAACACTTTAGCTGCGAGCTTCTTCCTTAACAGGACAGGTGCTTCCCCATTTGCCTTGATTTCATTGATGACCATGTCATAATCCTGTGAATCGACGACAACGGTTACATACTTGTGATTCTTTGCAGCTGCACGAAGCATGGTCGGTCCGCCGATATCAATATTTTCAATCGCATCTTCTTCGGTTACATTCGGCTTGGCGATTGTTTGCTGAAATGGGTAGAGGTTGACGCAAACGAGGTCGATTGGAAAAATGTCCTGCTCTTCCATCTGCAGGCGGTGCGCTTCCACATCCCTTTTTGCCAGGATGCCTCCGTGGATTTTAGGATGAAGGGTTTTTACTCTGCCTTCCATAATTTCCGGAAAGCCGGTCACTTCCTCGACTCCTGTTACAAAAATGCCGTTATCCAGCAGAATATCCTTTGTGCCTCCCGTGGAGATGATGTCATATCCGAGATCTTGAAGTTCTTTTGCAAATTCGACAATCCCGCTTTTATCCGATACGCTGATCAGTGCTCTTTTTTTCATCTTGGTATTCCTCCCTGTGTTGCAGTATCATCTTAAACTTTGTGTATCGATGTCATGAACAAGTGTGTCAATGTTTCCGGATACAACTGGTGTTCGACATCCTGTATCTTTTGCTGAAGTGTTAGTCTGTTGTCAAAAGGGGAAATTCGGACAACCTCCTGGGCGATGATGGGACCGGTGTCCATTCCTTCATCAACGAAGTGGACGGTCACCCCCGTCACCTTGACCCCGGCATTGATTGCCTGGCCAATCGCATCCTTTCCGGGAAAAGACGGGAGGAGCGATGGATGGATATTCACGATTCTGCCGGGGAAGTGTTCCAGCAGGACATTCCCGATCAGCCTCATGTAGCCTGCCAGGACAAGGAAATCAACACCCCTGCTAGTCAATCTCCCGGCGATCTCCCTTTCGAAATCCGGTTTTGACTTATACTCCTTAGGATTGAAAACAAAGGTCGCGATGCCTGCCGCCTTTGCCCGTTCGATGACAAACGCATCGGGCTTGTCGCAAACAAGCATCTCCACCTTTGCCTGGAGTTTTCCACTATGTACTGAGTCGACAATCGATTGAAAGTTCGTTCCGCTTCCAGAAGCGAACACTGCTATCTTTTTCATTTTCCGTCCCCATTTCTGCCATAACTTTTTTAGAAGGCGAAGCAAAATGGGAGACGTGACAATCCGGCGTCAACCCCATTTTAATCTTCTTGCATTTCCTCTTCAATGATTCGGACTCCATTGCCTGAGGTTACTTTGCCTATCAGGTAAGCCTTTTCACCCATTTCGTTCAAAAACTTCACTGCCTCTTCCGCTTCGGAAGCATCTACGGCAATGACAAATCCAATCCCCATATTAAAGATGTTGTACATTTCTCCGTGAGGAATACTGCCCAATTCTTCCAATACTTTAAATAGTTCAGGAAGTTCCCACTGCGCAGGATTGATATCCGCTCCTAACCCTTCAGGCAGCATCCTTGGAATGTTCTCAATGAATCCCCCTCCGGTAATATGCGACATGCCTTTAATCGAGAACTTCTTCCTGGCCGCCAGCACCGGTTTCACATACACTTTCGTCGGCGTGAGCAATGCCTCCCCGAGCGTGGAACTCAACTCCGGCATATACGTATCCATGTCGTAGGAGTGATTTTCAAAAAATACTTTTCTGACTAATGAGTATCCATTACTGTGTATACCACTGGAAGCCAGGCCGACTAACATATTTCCTTCAGAAATTTCTTCTCCGGTAATGAGCTGGCTTTTTTCGCATGCCCCGACCGCAAAGCCGGCAATGTCATACTCATCAACATCGTACAGACCGGGCATTTCAGCAGTTTCGCCACCCACCAGGCCGGCGCCTGCCAGTTCACATCCGTCCGCTACCCCTTTAACAATGCTTTCTATCTTTTCGGGAACGGCTTTTCCGCACGCGATGTAGTCCAGAAAATATAGAGGTTCCGCTCCCTGCACGATGATATCATTCACACACATGGCCACACAGTCGATGCCGATCGTATCATGCTTATCAGCCATGAACGCAAGCTTGAGCTTTGTTCCGACGCCGTCTGTTCCGGAAACCAAGACAGGTTCTTTCAATCCGAGTTCTGACAGGTCGAACATTCCGCCAAATCCGCCTAAAGAACCTAGCATTCCCTTGCGCTTTGTCCGTTCCACGTGCTTTTTGATCCGGTTTACCGATTCATAGCCGGCATCGATGTCGACACCAGCATTTTTATAAGCATTAGCCATTTACGTTCCTCCTAGCGTACAAGCTCTTTTTCATAAGGATGAAGGGTGTCCGGATAGATTTCAGTCGGATATCTTCCTGTAAAGCAGGCGAGGCAATGCCCCCGGTTTTCAGAAAGATCATTCCTGCCGACTGCTTCCACCATCCCTTCAGTACTTAAGAAGGTCAATGAATCCGCTCCGATGATTTCCCTGATTTCCTCCACCGAGCGGGTGCTGGCAATCAATTCTTCGTGGGTACTCGTGTCAATTCCGTAATAGCATGGATTCTTGATCGGCGGCGAGCTGATCACCACATGGACTTCCGTCGCACCTGCTTCCTTCAGCATGGTCACAATTCTCCTGCTTGTGGTCCCGCGCACGATGGAATCATCCACCATGACGACGCGTTTCCCCTCGACAACGCCCCTTACCGGCGAAAGTTTCATTTTTACACCCTGCTCCCTGAGCGACTGGGAAGGCTGAATGAAGGTCCTGCCGACATATCGGTTCTTGATCAGACCCATTTCATAAGGAATGCCGGATGCTTCCGCATACCCGATTGCACTGGAAATGCTTGAGTCCGGAACACCCGTAACGACATCCGCTTCAATAGGCGCTTCCTTCGCGAGCTGCATGCCCATCCGCTTCCTCGCGCTGTGCACATTGATGCCATGAATATTGCTGTCGGGTCTGGAAAAATAAACATACTCCATCGTGCAGACGGATGTACCGCAGGAAATCGTAAATTTCTCAGAGGAAATACCCTCATCATTGATGACCAGCAGTTCACCAGGCTCCACATCGCGGATGAATTCAGCTCCTGTAATATCAAAGGCACATGTTTCGGAAGCCACACAATAAGAATCTCCGATACGACCGAGTGATAATGGCCTTAACCCGTTAGGATCCAGCGCGACCATCATTTCCGTTTCGGTCATGATGATAAACGCGTAGGCTCCTTTCAGCATCGTCAAAGCATTCTTGACCCGGTCTTTCAAAGTCGGAAACCCGCTTCTTTTGATCAAGTGTGCCAAAACTTCTGTGTCTGAACTTGTTTGAAAAATGCTTCCCTGGCTTTCAAGCTGGTGCTTCAAAGCATTGGCATTCACAAGGTTCCCGTTATGAGCCAAAGCCAGGCTTCCGTTTCCGGAATGGAAAAGGAGAGGCTGGACATTTTCATATCCACCGCCCCCTGCTGTCGCATAACGCACATGCCCGATGGCTGCTTTCCCGTTCAGGCCGTCAATGGCGCCCTGCTGGAAAACTTCTGTTACAAGTCCTTCCCCTTTGACGCCTGTCAGCTTTTCTCCGTCTGTCACCACAATCCCGGCGCCTTCCTGCCCGCGATGCTGCAAGCTGTGAAGACCGTAATATGTCAGTTGAGCTGCATTGCTGCTGCCCCAGATACCAAAAACACCGCACTCTTCATTTAAGCCTTTGATTTCAGCAAGCATGGGATTGCTCCTTTCCAAGCTGATTCCAGTTCTTCCACTGTGGACAGCAGAACGACCCGCCCTTGTGAATCGACAAATTTAAGGTATGCTGATTCATTCACTTCCCCAACCAGCTTTGCATCGGGGATCGTCTGTTGGAGCTGTTCCTGGAATTCTTTTTTCACTGTCACGATAAAGCGCGACTGCGTTTCACTGAATAATTCTGCGGTCAGATTGTCGCCAATTCTGACTGTAGCTCCCAGCCCTTTTGTCCCGAAAGTCGATTCTGCCATCGCCACCGCAAGTCCGCCTTCCGCAATATCATGGGCAGATGAAACAGACCCAGTTCGGATTGCATGGAGCAATGCTTCTTGCCTTTGCTGTTCAACAGCCAGGTCAAGTGCTGGAGATTTGCCGAAAATCTTGCCGTACATCATTTTCTGAAGCTCGCTTCCTCCAAATTCTTCGCGGGCTTCACCAATCACATAAATCAGATCCCCTGCAGCCTTGAACTGCTGAGTCGTGATATGGGAAAGATCTTCAATCAGGCCGACCATCCCGACAACCGGTGTTGGATAAACTGCTTTTCCTTTTGATTCATTATAAAGGGAGACGTTCCCTCCGATTACCGGTGTGGAAAGCGTAAGGCAAGCCTCGCTCATCCCGTCAACGGCTTTTTCGATCTGCCAGAAGATTTCGGGCTTCTCAGGATTCCCGAAGTTGAGGCAGTCTGTGATGGCCAAAGGCACCCCGCCGGAGCAGACGATATTGCGTGCCGCTTCAGCCACCGCAATCTTCCCTCCGGTTTCAGGATCAAGATAAAGGTAGCGGGAGTTACAGTCTGTCGTCATCGCCAGTGCCTTCTTCGTGCCTCTGATTCGGATGACTGCTGCATCAGAACCTGGAGACACAACGGTATTTGTACGCACTTGGTGATCATATTGATCGTATACCCACTCTTTGCTCGCAATTGTCGGCTGTGAAAGCAGGTCTTTCAATGTATTTTTATAATCGATTATTTGCGGAACTTCCCCCTCCATCGCCTGGAACTCCCGAAAATAAGCAGGTTCCTGGGAAGGCTTATGGTACACCGGCGCATCTTCAGCAAGAGCATCGACAGGAACTTCAGCCACGATTTCTCCTCTGTGAAGAAGTCTCAGTGTTTTATCCGCTGTCACGTGTCCGATTGCTACTGCATCCAAGTCATATTTAGAAACAATTTCTTCAATTTCAGCCTCGCGTCCTTTTTCAACGACAATCAGCATTCTCTCCTGAGACTCAGACAGCATCATTTCATATGGAGTCATATCTTTTTCACGCTGCGGGACAAGGTCAAGGTTCATTTCGATACCGGAACCAGCTTTGCTCGCCATTTCAGCCGAAGAACTTGTCAGGCCTGCTGCACCCATATCCTGAATGCCGACAAGCGCATCCGATTTAACCAGCTCAAGGCATGCTTCGAGAAGAAGCTTCTCCATGAACGGATCGCCGACCTGGACCGCAGGACGTTTCTCTTCTGACTCTTCGCCAAGCTCCTCTGATGCAAAAGTCGCCCCGTGAATCCCGTCGCGGCCTGTTTTCGCCCCGATGTACATCACCGTGTTTCCTGTTCCATGAGCGACACCCTTTTGGATGTCTTCATGGTTAATCAACCCAACGCACATCGCATTGACAAGCGGGTTGCCTTCATAAGCAGCATCGAATTGAACTTCTCCACCGACAGTCGGGATCCCGATGCAGTTGCCGTAGCCTGCAATCCCTGCGACTACTTCTTCAAAAAGGTACTTAACACGAGGAGAATCCAGTTCTCCAAAGCGTAAAGAGTTGAGTAATGCGACAGGTCTTGCCCCCATCGAAAATACATCGCGTATAATTCCGCCGACACCTGTTGCCGCTCCTTGATAAGGCTCGATCGCTGACGGATGGTTATGGCTTTCAATTTTGAATACAACTGCTTGTTGGTCTCCGATGTCAACGATTCCAGCTCCTTCTCCAGGCCCCTGAAGGACACGATCTCCTGTAATCGGGAACTTTTTCAGCACAGGCTTCGAATTCTTGTAGCTGCAATGCTCTGACCACATGACCGAGAAAAGTCCAGTCTCTGTATAGTTTGGTGTCCGTCCGAGGATGTTTTCCACCATTGTGAACTCTTCATCCGTCAGACCCATCTCACGGTAGATTTTCTCTTCTTTGATTCGGGCTTCATTCGGTTCAAGCATTAACGGCATGTTGTTCCCTCCAGTGCTTTACAATTGATTGAAAAAGTTTTCGTCCATCGGCACTTCCAAGCAGTTCATCCATTGCGCGCTCCGGATGCGGCATCATACCGAGTACGTTTCCGGCTTTGTTCGTAATCCCGGCAATATCGGCAATACTTCCATTCGGGTTGGTCCCTTCATATGTGAAAACGATTTGGTTATTAGTCCTTAACTCTTCCAATGTGGCCTCATCACAGTAATAGTTGCCTTCTCCGTGTGCCACCGGGATGCTCAGGATTTCACCATTCTTATACCCCCCAGTGAACATTGTGGTGTTGTTCTCCACTTTCAACGGAACTGTGCGGCAGATAAATTTCAACTTTTCATTTCGTAAGAGAGCACCTGGAAGAAGTCCTGCTTCCAGTAAAATCTGAAATCCATTGCAGACGCCAAGGACAGGCTTGCCTGCTTCGGCGGCTTTTACCACTTCGGCCATTACGTTTGAAAAACGGGCGATCGATCCACAGCGAAGGTAGTCTCCATAAGAGAAGCCCCCCGGCAGAAGAATAGCATCATAGTTTTCTAGGTTTTCAGCGTCATGCCACACGTATTCTACTTCTTCGTCAATTTCATCCTTGATGGCATGGTACATGTCGATATCACAATTCGATCCCGGAAATACGATGACAGCGAACTTCATTGGCCAACCAACTCCTCGATTTCATAACGGTAATCCTCAATGACCGGATTAGCCAGCAGCTTGCTGCACATTTCGTCGACAGCTTCTTCTACACTCTTGTCAGAAGGAGAGATTGTCAGTTCCATATACTTGCCGATGCGGACATCTTCCACCTGACTGTAATTCATGCTGTGAAGGGAATTCTGCACAGCTTTCCCTTGAGGATCCAATACGCTCTCTCTTAGTGTGATGAATACTTTTACTTTGTACATGTTTCTTTTCCTCCCAGTCGTTCAAGAATAATAGAATATACATCTGTCAGATTGCCCAAATCCCTGCGAAATACGTCCTTATCAAGCTTCTCGTTTGTATTGATATCCCATAGCCTGCACGTATCAGGTGAAATCTCGTCAGCGAGCAGGATATTGCCTTCACTGTCTTTCCCGAATTCTAATTTGAAATCGATCAGCCTGATGCCGATTTCTGTAAAAATCTCTGTTAATACTGAATTCACTTTCAACCCTTGAGCCCTCAGGAAGTCCACTTCCTCATCGTCTGCCAGCTCAAGCAGTTCAATATGAGCCTCCGTCAGCAGCGGGTCACCGAGCTCATCATCTTTATAGTAAAATTCGACGATGCTTTGCCTTAAAGCTGTTCCTTCTTCCAGACCAAGTCTCTTCGCTAAACTTCCGGCCGCAACATTACGGACCACAACTTCCAGAGGAATGATATCCACCCGCTTCACAAGCTGTTCATTCTCTGAAATTCTCTTGATGAAATGACTCCCGATCCCCTTGTCTTTCAGCTTTGAAAACAGCAAACTGCTAATCTCGTTATTCAACACACCTTTGCCACTTATAACCGCTTTCTTCTCCCCATTGAAAGCCGTTGCCGAATCCTTGTATTCCACCCATACCTCTTCGCAGTTCTCCGTGCTGTAAACCCTCTTTGCTTTTCCCTCGTATAAAAGACCCTGTTTTTCCATCCCGAGATCCCCTTTTCTTTACTGAAAAATCGCTGGCGCTTCACCGCTTTAAAGTACTAAGAGGGACAGTCCCTATTAGTGCTTTAAAGCACTAAACGAACTTTGAATAGTAGCAATCTTCAGTCTATGTTTTGTAAAAAAAGGAAGAGACCCCTCTCTTCCTTTTATAAATTACTTCAATCCACAACGCTCAAAAATGGTATCCACATGCTTCAAATGATGGTTGTAGTCAAAGCAGTCATCAATTTCTGCCGGTGAAAGTTTGGATGTGATGGCCTCTTCCTCTTCGATCAACGACCGGAAAGAAACTTGCTTCTCCCACGCTTCCATGGCTTTAGGCTGTACCGTATCATAAGCCTCTTCACGCGCCATCCCTTTATCGATCAAAGCCAGAAGCACGCGCTGAGAGTAAATCAGACCGAGCGTACGATCCATGTTGCGCTTCATATTTTCAGGATAAACTGTCAGGTTCTTCACGATATTGCTGAAACGGTTCAGCATATAGTTGAGTGCAATCGTCGCATCCGGCAAAATCACTCTTTCTGCTGAAGAGTGGGAGATGTCGCGTTCATGCCAAAGCGGCACATTCTCATACGCCGTCATCATATAGCCTCTGATCACGCGTGCCATTCCCGTCATATTTTCAGATCCGATTGGATTGCGTTTGTGAGGCATAGCGGAAGATCCTTTTTGTCCTTTTGCGAAGAATTCTTCCACTTCCCGTGTTTCACTCTTTTGCAGTCCGCGGATTTCAACGGAAAACTTTTCAATGGAAGTTGCAATCAACGCGATCGTGCTCATGTAATGGGCATGACGGTCACGCTGCAGGGTCTGCGTTGAAACCGGTGCCGGTGACAAACCTAGTTTTTCACAAACATAGGACTCTACGAAAGGCTCGATATTGGCATATGTACCGACTGCGCCGGAAATCTTTCCGAACTCCACGCCTGCAGCTGCCGCTTTAAAGCGCTCCAGATTTCGTTTCATCTCTTCGTACCAAAGAGCAAGTTTCAAACCGAATGTCGTCGGTTCTGCATGAACACCGTGCGTTCTTCCCATCATGACAGTATCTTTGTGCTCAATCGCTTTATTTTTCAAAACCTCAATGAAGGTTTCCAAGTCTTTGGTGATGATCTCATTTGCCTGGCGAAGCAGGTAGGATAACGCCGTATCCACAACATCTGTTGACGTCAGCCCGTAATGGACCCACTTGCGCTCTTCTCCAAGCGTCTCTGAAACCGCTCTTGTAAAAGCAACCACGTCATGGCGCGTTTCTTCTTCAATTTCTTTAATGCGGTCCACGTTAAAACCGGCGTTTTCTCTAATTTTCGCAACATCTTCTTTCGGAATGTCGCCGAGCTCCGCCCACGCTTCACATGCTAAAATTTCTACTTCAAGCCATGCCTGGAAGCGGTTCTCCTCTGTCCAAATCGCTCCCATCTCCGGGCGTGTATAACGTTCAATCATGATTGTTTTCCTCCGATCATTTCTTTACTATTACGGTTCCATATGTCTGATTCATTTACCTGAAGCAATGTGGTCTCTATATCATTCGTCAAAATGGTCACATGACCCATTTTGCGTTTGGCCTTGGCTTCATCTTTTCCATAAAGGTGGATGGACCAGTCTGGCTGAAAAGGAATGCTGTCGATAACCCCCTGCAGGTGCTCTCCCAATATGTTGACCATGACAGCCGGCTTGATGATTTCCGTGCTTTTTAACGGCCAGTTGCAAATCGCCCGGATATGCTGGGCGAACTGGGATGTCTCGCAGGCCTCGATGGAAAAATGGCCGGAATTATGAGGGCGCGGTGCCAATTCGTTCACATAAATTTCTCCTGTTTTTCCAAGGAACATTTCAACGGCCAGTGTGCCGACCATATCAAGCGTCTCCGCCACTTTTTTCGCTGTATTAACAGCCTTCTCATTGTCAGCCGCACTTATTCTTGCCGGCGCAATCGTCTGATGAAGGATGTTGTCCCGGTGAATGTTTTCCACAGCCGGAAATACACTCAATTCACCGGAAGGATTCCTTGTCACAATGACAGATATTTCTTTATCAAAGGACATCCACTTCTCCAGCACGCAAGGTCCGTTAACCAGCAGCCCTGCCGCTTTTTCTATATCACCCGATTCATAGAGGACGAACTGGCCCTTGCCATCGTACCCTCCCCGGGCTGTTTTCAAGACGACAGGATAGCCAAGCTTCTCGGCTTTCTCCCCGATTTCACCTTCACTTATCACAACTTCATATGGTGCAACTTCCACTCCGCCATAAACCAGCGCTTCTTTTTCCGCAATCCGATTCTGGGTGATCCGGATCAATTCTGCTCCCTGAGGGACATAGGCTTTTTCCGAGAGTTCCTTCAACGCTTCATAATCTATATTTTCAAACTCATATGTAATGACATCACTCTGCTCTGCCAGCTTTTCCAATGCTTGTCGATCCTGGTAATCCGCCACGATTACTTCATCTGCAGCCTGGGCACACGGACCATCGCTTCCCGGATCTAATACCACAATTCTAAATCCTGCTTCCTTTGCAGCCAACGCCATCATTCTGCCAAGCTGCCCGCCGCCGATAATACCGATCGTCTGTCCTGGATAGATCACTTTTTTATTCAAGCTCATCACTGCTCTCCATTACTTTGTGTCTAAGGGCTTCCCTGCTGCTGTCCAGCTTATGGGCAACTTCATCGTCCTCTGTGGAAAGGATCTGTGCAGCAAGCAGCCCCGCATTCTTAGCCCCAGCTTCACCGATTGCCACCGTGGCTACCGGTACACCACCAGGCATTTGAACAATGGATAAAAGGGAATCCAGCCCATTCAAGGCCTTCGATTGAACGGGTACCCCGATGACAGGAAGCGTCGTCTTGGCGGCAACCATTCCCGGCAGATGTGCGGCCCCACCGGCACCGGCGATGATCACTTTCAAGCCCCTTTCCCTGGCGCTATCTGCATAATCAAACATCAAGTCAGGGGTTCTGTGGGCAGAAACCACTTTTTTCTCGTAACTGATGCCATACTCATCAAGAATATCACATGCATGCTTCATTGTTTTCCAATCAGAAGTACTTCCCATGACAACTCCCACTTTTGGCTGCATCTTGTTACCTCCTGGAATTTATTTTAGGTTCACAATACAATATTAAAATACAAAAACCCGGATTAACGCTTCTCATGAGAGAAAGCAGTTAACCCGGGCACTACAGACAAGAAACCGGTCCATAAATGGATAGTCCTCGGCCGTATTCTCCAGACAGCTACTTTCCCTCATAGTCCGATCATTTACGGTAACCGGGTAGATACTTATGGGCCATATTCCCAAGATTATATGAGGGTGTTTACTTGTTGATTTCATCATATCAACACTACAGCGCAACTGTCAACGGAAAATCGAACGATAATAGTTTTCAGAAAATTAATGTTCGTATTTCAGTCGATTTTTCTTCCTTCAAATATTATTTTTTGTCTGACAGGCACATATTCCACCTTGCCATTTTTCTTTTCTTCATGAAAAACAGGTTTCTCCATCCTTTTCACAGGAGCATAGCCTTCCTGTTTCATCCTGTCTAGGCAGGCAGCAATACTTTCCTTTTCATCCACTTCAAACATCTTTTTATTTTTACTCATTGGCAGGCAAGTTTTCCTTTCTGATTTTTCTTACGGTCTTCACCCAGAATCCTCCATGAATGGTTTTGGGTTCATAAGCAATGATAAACGCTTTGGGATCCAACTCTTTAATCGTTTGATATAACTTCACTTCGTTCTTTCGTGGCGTGAGGATCTGCATGGCCATCCGGTCCCCCTCAAGCCCATGGGCAGCCCAGTTGGTCACACCGTACCCTTTTGACCTGAGCCTCTCAGGAAGTTCGTTATCGTAATCAGCCGTTATGACATTGACCGTAATATAGCCCAAGGCAAGCTTTTCTTCAATCTTCATCCCCGCGATGACCCCAAGACCATACCCGACTGCATAAGCGACAAGGTTCTGAATCTCATTCAGGTTGTCCAGCACCAGCCCAAGCCCCACAACATAAATGACGACTTCAAACGTACTGACAAACGCTGCAATATACCGGTATCCCTTCAATGTCAGAATCATCCGGATGGTAAAAAAAGAAACATATACTATATTAATGGTCAGAATGATGGCAACCATGATAAAACTGTTATCCAGCAAACTTATTCTCCTCCTCTTCAGGTTTAGACAGCAGCCGTTCCATTTATTCTTGATTTCTACTTACTCTACTAGAACTTTCCCTTTTTGTGAACCGTTAATCCATCAATATGATTTTAAAAGTGCTTAACACCTTATTGATAGTCTGGCAAAAAAGTAACACTATGGGCTATCCCGCCTCATTTCACTACAACACTATCATCATAAATAAGCTGTTTGGATCTTCTTTGTATTGGGCAAACGGTTCACAATACACAAACCCGAACCTCTTATACAATTTCCTGGCCGGTTCAAAAGCCGCCATAGACCCTGTCTCCAGACTCACCCTCGCATATCCTCTTCTCCGCGCTTCGCCGATAATATGTTGCAGCATCTTCTTGGAAACCCCTTTCCTTAAATGAAGAGGGGACGTTTTCATCGACTTAATTTCACCATGCCGCTCATCCAGTTCCTTAAGAGCACCGCAGCCTAGTAATTCATCCCCTTCCCACGCGCTCCAGAATGTAACCTCCGGCTGTCTGAGCCCATCCAGGTTAAGTGCATGCCTGCTTTCTGCCGGAGAATGCTGCTCCATATTCCTCAGGTGGTCCATGATCAACTCCTTAACTTTTGATCCAGATAAATCATCCAGTATGATCTTCATTGCGATATCTCCTTCTTATTAGTGCTTTACAATGATTGAACAATTAGAAAAAGACTGTTTTAGCATAAATTGTTGCTTTCGGAAAAATCCCTAGTGCCGGATTCTTCCTGGTTACAAGGTTTTTCTCTCTTGCTTACCATGATTGTCCCCTTGGAGTATAGCTAGTTCTTATTGTGATTGAAATTAGGCAGCAACAAAGTTTGAGAAGAGAGCCTAGCAAAAAGAAGAGCACCTGCTAAGGCACCCTTCCTATCAGCTGTCTTTTATAAACGTTTTTTGAATGGCTT
Organism: Rossellomorea sedimentorum; assembly: GCF_046237645.1. Taxonomy (GTDB): domain Bacteria; phylum Bacillota; class Bacilli; order Bacillales; family Bacillaceae_B; genus Rossellomorea; species Rossellomorea sedimentorum. The sequence continues at coordinate 342,723 of NZ_CP143546.1, read as the reverse complement.
GTTCAAGAGCACCCTGTTCAACCCTCGATCTTGCATACCTCTTCGTGACATTAATATCTTTATGCCCCGCAAGCCTTGAGACAATTTCAAGGCTCACCCCTTTATCCACCAGCTGCTGGCAAAACGTATGACGAAGTTTGTGAGGGTTGGTATCGTATTTTTTCAGTATATACTGAATCGACCTTTCTGTAAGTCTCTCACTTGCCCTGGACACAAATAAAGCCTCTTTAACAGGGGACGCTTCTGTATGACGTTCCAGATAATATTTCACCTCATCCGATAACGGGATCGTCCTCGGACTCCCTGTTGTAGTTCTCACTTTCAAAAATCCTCGATCCATATCGATATCCGAATGATTCAATGCACAAAGTTCGGACACCCGGATCCCGGTATGCAGCAGCGTATATACAATGGCTGTATTCCGTCCATATCCTTCTTCTTTTACTTTTTTTAATAGAGTTTCACATTGAACCCCATCCAATGATTCGATTTCTACCTTCTTCTCGGCTGTTTTCATATCAATGCCCGTGGTAATTTCCGGCCGCTGAATAAACTTTGAAAAGGTCCGAATCACCCCAAGTATTTTATCAGTGGTTACAGGACTTCTGCCTCTGGCCTCCAAAAACCGGATATACTGCTGAACATCCTCCCGAGACAGCTTCTCCAGGCATAGTCCCTTCTGCAGTAGCCAGTCCTGATATCTAGTCAGTTCTCTTTCATAAGTCGTTACTGTATTCGCTGACTTCCCTTCATTTTTAAGCCAAACTGTAAAATCTTCGATAATTCCAGTGGGAGACTGTTTCAACCCTTGACCCTCCTGAGAAAAATAGACTTGGTCCCTTCATGTTAAAGTTTTCGGAATAGGAAGTCAACTTCTGCGAAAATATCTCTAGCTAAAAAAATGAAGGAAGAGGAATGAGTTTTTAAGGTTGGAGAGGTGGATAAAGATTTCGTGGGAAGCTGATTTAAACAAGTGGGAAGATATTTAAAAGGATCATGTAAGGCTTATTTCAATGGAGTCTAAGGGAGATTAATTTTACCTGGGGTATATTCTTATTAATTTTTCGCACTTCTAGCCCCTCTCTTCTATAAGCTATGAAAAATTGTTTGCTTACGAGGGCTCAACCGGTAAAAATAGCATTCTAGCTTTCTGGAAGACTAACCAAAAAGAGCACCTCCTTAAAGGGACTCTCTCACTTGCCTGGCGACGTCCTACTCTCACAGGGGGAGACCCAACTACCATCGGCACTGAAGGCTCGGCCGGCGATGAGCGGCGAATCTCTTCGTCCGCTTCGCTCGTTCACATCCTCATGGGCAGAGCCCACTCCGGTGTTCTCTCCCTCTCGTCCTCGACCTTCTTGCTCCTCCCCACCCTCGCTCCTGCTCTTGATGGATTTTCAGAACTAAACACATTCTGTCTTTTTCAAAAACTTCAAACAAAAAAAGAGCACCGCTTCGGGTACTCTTTTGATTGCCTGGCGACGTCCTACTCTCACAGGGGGAGACCCAACTACCATCGGCACTGAAGGCTCGGCCGGCGATGAGCGGCGAATCTCTTCGTCCGCTTCACTCGTTCACATCCTCATGGGCAGAGCCCACTCCGGTGTTCTCTCCCTCTCGTCCTCGACCTTCTTGCTCCTCCCCACCCTCGCTCCTGCTCTTGATGGATTTTCAGAACTAAACACATTCTGTCTTTTTCAAAAACTTCAAACAAAAAAAGAGCACCGCTTCGGGTACTCTTTTGATTGCCTGGCGACGTCCTACTCTCACAGGGGGAGCCCCAACTACCATCGGCACTGAAGGCTCGGCCGGCGATGAGCGGCGAATCTCTTCGTCCCCTTCGCTCGTTCACATCCTCATGGGCAGAGCCCACTCCGGTGTTCTCTCCCTCTCGTCCTCGACCTTCTTGCTCCTCCCCACCCTCGCTCCTGCTCTTGATGGATTTTCAGAACTAAACATATTCTGTCTTTTTCAAAAACTTCAAACAAAAAAAGAGCACCGCTTCGGGTACTCTTTTGATTGCCTGGCGACGTCCTACTCTCACAGGGGGAGATCCCCCAACTACCATCGGCGCTGAAGAGCTTAACTTCCGTGTTCGGCATGGGAACGGGTGTGACCTCTTCGCCTTAATCACCAGACTGTATAAACTTGAAAGAACATCGTTCTCTCAAAACTAGATAAAGTATGAAGAAAAGAAAGTATTCCGAGTTTCGCTATTATGCAATCCAGCTCCGGCGGCTAAAGGCTCGGGGTCATTTGTCATCAATCAGCCGAGGGCAAATACCGCCCTCATCTGCTTGCTGCCAGATGCCTGTCGCCTCTGTTCAAGCCGCCTGCGCTTTTTAACGTGGTTAAGTCCTCGATCGATTAGTATCTGTCAGCTGCACGTGTCGCCACGCTTCCACCTCAGACCTATCTACCTGATCATCTTTCAGGGATCTTACTCACATAAAGTGATGGGAAATCTCATCTCGAGGGGGGCTTCATGCTTAGATGCTTTCAGCACTTATCCCTTCCGCACATAGCTACCCAGCGATGCCTTTGGCAAGACAACTGGTACACCAGCGGTGCGTCCATCCCGGTCCTCTCGTACTAAGGACAGCTCCTCTCAAATTTCCTGCGCCCACGACGGATAGGGACCGAACTGTCTCACGACGTTCTGAACCCAGCTCGCGTACCGCTTTAATGGGCGAACAGCCCAACCCTTGGGACCGACTACAGCC